>NZ_LDQC01000027.1 GCF_001475545.1 Curtobacterium luteum
GCCGCCGCTGCCGGGACCACCCTCGCAGCCGTGGTCGAGCAGCTCAAGTCCCTGACCGCGCAGCTCGTGCCGACGTCGGAGACCTACGCCGCGGTCGCCGTCGCTGCCGAGGGTTCCGGCGGGCGGGACGTCGACGTGGTCCGGCTGGCCCTGCAGGACCGTTCCGCCGTCGCCGCCCGGAAGCAGGCCGAGAAGCCCGAGCCCGAGGAGACCGGCGTCGTCATCGACATCTCCCGCAAGCGGGTCACCCTCGACGGCGAGCCGGCTCCGCTGACCTACAAGGAGTTCGAGCTGCTGCAGTTCCTCGTCCTCCGCGAGGGCAGGACCGTCGACCGCTCGGCGATCATCGACGGACTCTGGTCCGACGGCGAGGACGAGACGCCGAACGAGCGCACCATCGACGTTCACGTGCGGCGGCTGCGGTCGAAGCTCGGTGCGTTCGAGGAGATCGTCCGGACGGTGCGCGGCGTCGGCTACCGGTTCGACCGTCACGCCGACGTGGCCGTGCGGTACGCGTCGACGCCGTCGCCGGACCTCTTCTGACGGTTCTGGGCGGGCACATCGACCACTGTGGGTGAACTCGCAGCGAACACGGCATTCCCGGTCTAGCGCGCCGTTACCGCTTCGTTATACAGTCGTCCCCGCAGGCAGTGTTTGCTGTGGCACCGCCTGTGGAATGTGATTGCAGGACACTCTTGGTGCAAGGGAGAGGGCCGGTCGTCTTCGGGCGGCCGGCCCTCGTGCTTTCCGGAACTGCACCCACCACGCAAGGGAGAGGGCCGGTCGTCTTCGGGCGGCCGGCCCTCGTGCTTTCCGGAACTGCACCCACCACGCAAGGGAGAGGGCCGGTCGTCTTCGGGCGGCCGGCCCTCGTGCGTTCCGGAACTGCACCCACCACGCAAGGGAGAGGGCCGGTCGTCTTCGGACGGCCGGCCCTCGTGCTCCCCGGAGTGCTCCGGCTGGCGGCGGCGTCCGTCTGTCGGGCGTCGTCGGTAGGGTTGGGCGACGGACCGGAGGGAGCAGCAAGGTGAGCGACAAGGCCACTGCGGTCACGGCATGGGAGGCCCTCTTCCGTGCCCAGGTGCAGGTGATGCGGAACCTCAACGCGGAGTTCCCCGGCGGCGAGATCTCGTTCAACGAGTACGACGTCTGCTTCAACCTCTCCACCCAACCGGGCCGACGATCGCGGATGCGCGACCTCACCGGGCACCTCCTCCTCACCCAGCCGAGCGTGAGCCGGCTCGTCGACCGCCTGGCCGCGCGCGGCATCGTCGAGAAGCAGCCCGACCCCACCGACGCGCGGGGGGTCTACGTCGCGCTCACCCCGCACGGGTTCGACGTCTACCGCGCGGTCGCGGTGCAGCACGCCGCGAGCATCGCTGCGCAGCTCGGCGCCGGGCTCACCGAGGGCGAGCTCCGCACCCTCACGGAGCTCTGCACGAAGGTCCGCCGGGCAGCCGGCAGCGGTGTCCCAGCACGACGTCCGTCCCCCGACACGGCCTCCGTGTGACCGGCGCGATCGTCTGGCTCCGCGACGACCTCCGGCTCGCGGACAACCCGGCACTCCGGGCGGGCATCGACCACGGCGGGACACTCACGGTCGTCTACGTCCTCGACGACGAGTCCGCCGGCGTCCGGACGATCGGCGCCGCGGCTCGGTGGTGGCTCCACCACTCGCTGACGGCGCTCGACGGCGCACTCCGGGAGCGCGGGTCACGACTGGTCCTCCGTCGCGGTGCCGCGGCCGACGTCGTCGACATGCTCGTCGCCGAGACCGGGGCGGACGCCGTGTTCTGGAACCGCCGCTACGGTAACGCAGAGCGCGAGATCGACGCCGGCATCAAGTCCGCCCTCCACGAGCACGGCGTCGAGGCGCACAGCTTCGCCGCGAACCTGCTCTGGGAGCCGTGGACGGTCACGACGGGTCAGGGCCAGCCCTTCAAGGTCTTCACACCCTTCTGGCGTGCAGCGCAGGCGATGCCGGAGCCACGGCACCCGCTCCCGAAGCCGCGCGACCTCCCGGCTCCGACGGACGTCACTGGCGACGACCTCGACGACTGGGCGCTCCTGCCGACGAAGCCGGACTGGGCCGCCGGACTCCGCGACGCCTGGACACCCGGCGAACTCGGCGCACACCGTCGCCTCGAGCACTTCGTGGAGCACGCCCTCGAGGACTACGACCAGCGCGACGAACCGTCGATGGACGCCACGAGCGGCCTCTCCCCGCACCTGCGATGGGGCGAGATCAGCCCGTACCAGGTGTGGCACCGCCTGCACGGGGAGCTCGAGCCGTCGCAGCGGCAACAGGCGCCGGCGTTCCTCCGGCAGCTGGCCTGGCGCGAGTTCAACTGGAACGAGTACTTCCACTGCGAGGACATCGCGACGGTGAACGTCCGTCGTGAGTTCGATGCCTTCCCGTGGCGCGACGCCCCCGAGGCCGAGCTCGACGCGTGGCGGACCGGCACGACGGGGTTCGACCTCGTCGACGCCGGCATGCGGGAACTCTGGCACACCGGTGCGATGCACAACCGGGTGCGCCTGGCGGCCGGCAGCTTCCTCGTGAAGAACCTGCTCGTGGACTGGCGCGTGGGTGAGCAGTGGTTCTGGGACACCCTCGTCGACGCGGACGCCGCGAACAACCCGGGCAACTGGCAGTGGGTGGCGGGATCGGGCTTCGACGCGGCGCCGTACTTCCGGGTGTTCAACCCGGAGCGCCAGCTCGAGCGCTTCGACCCGCACCGCGAGTACGTCCGACGCTGGGTCCCCGCGGACGAGGAGCGGCCGGAACCGATCGTCGACCTCAAGGCGACCCGGCAGCGGGCGCTCGACGCCTACGACCGGATGCGCCGCTCGTGACCTCGGCGGAGGTCGTCGCCCGGGTCGACGCGGTCTTCGCAGACCGTGTGGCGCGTGGTGTCGCACCGAGCTCGGTCTGGGGCGTCTTCGACCCGAGCGGGCTCGTTGCGTCGGGCGGGCACGGCGACCGTGGTGACGGCACCGCACCCGATGTCTCGACGGTCTACCGGATCGCGTCGTGCACGAAGAGCGTGACGGCGGCGACCCTGCTCACCCTCGTCGCCGACGGCCGCCTCGACCTCGACACAACGGTGACCGAGTTCGTCCCGGCGTTCCGCGTGGTCCGGCTCCCGACGCCGGACTCCCCCGTGCCCACCGTCCGGATGCTGATGACCATGTCCGCCGGGTTCCCCACCGACGACCCCTGGGCGGACCGTCAGGAGTCCATCAGCGACGCCGAGCTCGACGCGGTGCTCGCTGACGGCCTGCTGTTCGACAGCGTCCCCGGCACCGGCTTCGCCTACTCGAACCTCGGCTACGCCCTGCTCGGTCGGGTCGTCGCGGTCGCGTCCGGGACGCCCTACACGACCGCTGCGAGGGACCGGGTGCTCCGCCCGCTCGGACTGCACGACACGGTGTTCTCCGCCGCCGACTCGGACCGCTTCGTCGTGACCGGGGTCCGACCGCACGCCGGCACGTGGGAACCCCTGCCACTGACCGGCCCCGGCGCGTTCTCGTCCATCGGAGGGCTGTTCTCGACCGTCTCGGACCTGGCTCGGTGGGGTGGTCACCTGGCGTCGGCGTTCTCCGACCAGCCCGAGTCCGGGCCCGTGTCACCGGCCGACCGACGGCTCATGCAGCAGGCGATGCGGGTCGTCCCACCGGTCGTCGTCCCGGGTTCGACCCGTCCGACCGCGTACGGGTTCGGTCTCTTCGTCGAGCAGGACGACCGTCACGGTCCGATCGCCTCGCACTCCGGCGGCTACCCGGGCTTCTCCGCCCACATGCGGTGGTCCACCCGGCACGGCATCGGCATCGTCGCGTTCGAGAACGCGACGCAGGCCAAGGTGTCACAGGCCGCCACCGAGGCCCTCGACCTCGTGCTCGACGCGCGCGAGGGCACGCCCCGGCGATCCGCGCGGCCTCCGGTCGGGGACGACGTCGCGGTGCTGCCGCAGACCCGCGACGCCCAGCGCCTCGTCTCCACGCTCCTCGCCGCGTGGGACGACGCCCTCGCCGAACGGGTCCTCTCGCCCAACGTCGCACTCGACGAACCCTACGAGCGCCGGCGTCGACAGCTGGCCGAGGCAGCCGCTGCCGTCGGCGCCGACCTCGCAGCGGCGCCGGTCGAGGAGCGCTCGGTCGCGCCGACGCACCTCCGGTGGTGGTTGCCCGGCACGAGTGGTCGGCTGCGGGTCGAGATCCGACTCGCGCCGCTCGCCGTCGGCCTCGTGCAGACGATGACGGTGACGGCCGAGCCGAACGAGGCCTGAGCAGCGGTCGCAGGTCAGACCGGCGGACGCCCACCCACGAACCCGAGCGCCCGCGCAGCGACGCGGCCCCCTTCCCGCGCGGCCGAACCGATCCGCACCGGGTCGGTCGCCCAGGCACGGAGGAACCCCGCGGCGAAGGCGTCCCCCGCCCCGAGCGTGTCGACGACCGTCGCCGGCGTGGCCGCCACGCGCTGGGGAGTCCGCCCGGGTCGCCCGACGAGTGCCCCGTCGGCGCCGACCGTGACGACGACCAGCGGGACGTGTTCGGTGAGCCGCCGGATGCCCTCGCGGAGGTCGGCGGCCCCGGTGAGCGCCAGGGCTTCCGCACGTCCGGGGAACAGCACGTCGACACCGGCGAGGGCATCGAGGAACGCCGGGGCACCGACCGCCCGGACGACCGCCGGCGACGACGGGTCGAGTGACACCCGGGCCGTTCCGGAGCGGGCGCACGCGACGAGTTCGGCGAGTCGGCCCGCGCCGCCGCCGGACAGCATCCCCGCACCGGTCAGGTGCACGATGTCCGCGCGGGCGACGAGGTCGGCCGGCACGTCGTCCGCCGACAGCACGCCCGCGGCAGCCGGGTCGGACATCGCCGTGCGCCCGCCGCTGTTCCGCACCGACACCTCGGTCCCGGTGCTCGACCGTGCGTCGTACCGGATGTGGGGACGGACACCGGCGTCCTCGAGACCCCGCTCGTGTCGGTGCACGTCGTCGACGCCCACCCGGGCCACGAGGTCGACCTCGGCTCCGAGCCACCCGAGCCACGTCGCGGTGTTCCCGCCAGCGCCGACCGTTCGGTGGCGGATGGTGGCCGCCGGGTCGTGGACGCCCATGGTGTCCGCGGTGGTGTGCACGAGGATGCCGTCGAGGACGTCGCCGATGACCAGGAACCGTTTCCCGGCGCCCCGGCGCCGTCCACGGTCAGCCGGCAACGCCCGCCGCGTCGCGGACGTCAGTGGCGGCACAGGGTGCTCGTGGGACGTGGACATCGCCCCCAGTGTACGTGGAGCCGAGCATTGCTCCGCTTTCCTCGCAGGTCACACAGGATCCGACTGGCCGAACACATTGCACGTACGGTAATATTTCTTCTGGTCGCACACCGCGGCCGTGCCATCCGTCCCGGAGGACCCCGTGCCCAGGAAGCCCGATCCCACGCTCAAGCCCGCGATCATCGAGAAGGTCACCGAGCACCTGCACGACACCAAGCTCGAGGCGGTCTCGGTCCGGAGCCTCGGGCGGGTCCTCGGGACGAGCGCCTACCCGATCGTCTACCACTTCGGGTCGCGCGAGGCCCTCATCGACGCCGTCGTCGAGCACCTCGACCGGGACCTCGCCCACGTCCAGCTCCTCCCCGATGCCGACGGCACTGCCCTCCGCGACTGGCTGGTCACGGTGTTCGGCGGGCTCACGCATCGCGAACGTTCCCTCGCAGCACGGCTCACCTTCGAGCTCGGCGCGGTCGAGACCCTCGACGGACGGGAGCGCGAGCGCCTCGTGCACCGTGGGCACCTCGCCTCGGTCGCCGCCTGGTGCACCACCCACGGCTACGCGACGGCCCACGCCGAGCTGGCAGCGAGCGAGGCGATCTGCGCCGCGCGGGGCGTCCAGTGGGCAGCGCTCGTCGACCCCGACGGCACCGACGTCGACGGCGCGCTGCGCGCGATCGGCGGGCGACTCTCCGAGGCAGCGCCGCTCCCCGCCGCGTAGGGCGGCCCCGGGGCGCGGTCGACTGCCCCACAGACGGACTGGAGGCGCGGTGCCAGCCGGCACCGCGCCTCCAGTCCGATCCGGATCGCGTCACGCGACCCGCTGCACCCGACTCAGAGCGTGACGAAGCTCTGCGACTTCGCGTTCGCGAAGCGCGCGGCCACGTTCTCCCAGTCGACGATGTTCCACACGGCCTTGACGTAGTCCGCCTTGACGTTGAGGTAGTCGAGGTAGAACGCGTGCTCCCACATGTCGAGCATGAAGATCGGCACGACGCCCAGGGGCACGTTGGCCTGCTGGTCGAAGAGCTGGAACGTGGTGAGCTTCTGGCCGACCTGGTCCCACGCGAGCACCGACCAGCCGGAACCCTGGATGCCGGTCGCGACGGCGGTGAACTGCGCCTGGAACTTCTCGAACGAGCCGAAGAACTCGTCGATCGCCGCGGCGAGCTCACCCTCCGGGACCTTCGTGTCCGGGCCGAGGTTGGTCCAGAAGATCGAGTGGTTGACGTGGCCACCGAGGTTGAACGCGAGGTCCTTCTCGAGCTTGTTCACGTTCGCCAGGTTGCCCGACTCGCGGGCCTCGGCGAGCTGCTCGAGCGCGGTGTTGGCGCCCGTCACGTAGGTCTGGTGGTGCTTGTCGTGGTGCAGCTGCATGATCTTGCCGCTGATGTGCGGCTCGAGCGCCGCGTAGTCGTACGGCAGCTCCGGCAGGGTGTACTCAGCCATGTGAGGTCCTTTCGATCGGTGGTTGGCGGAACGGTGCTCCGCGGCTCACGAGAGCCGGGAACGGTCGGTCAGGGAGTGGAATTCCCGGTTGTGGTAGACGAGCGGCTCGCCGCGCTCGAGACCGACGACGATGTCGAGGACCTCGGCCACGACGACGGTCGACGAGCCGATCGGCGTCGTCGAGAGCGGCCGGCACCGGAGCGCGGTCGCGGCACCCGGCAGGTAACGGTCCCCGGAGGGCAGCGTGCCCCAGATCGGGTCGTCCGCGGCGGGGCTCCCGGTGCTCGCGAACCGCTTGGCCAGCGCGACGCCGAACGAGTCGACGAGGTGCACGACGAAGATCGGCGCGCCGAGGACGACGCCGGCAGACCCGGAGTTCGTCGACAGCGAGAAGACGAGGACCGGCGGGTCGACCGCGACGCTCGCGACGCTCGACGCGGTGAGCCCGGTCGGGCCGTCGGGCCCCTCGGCGGTGATGACGGCGACGCCGGCGGGGTGGCCACGGAAGGCGGACTTGTAGGCCTCGGCGAGGTTCGCGGGCGCGTCGGGCATCGTGGTCGTGGTCGTTCCTGTCGTCGGGGGTGGACCACGAACATCGCGGCCAGGTCCCAACGTAGGACCTGAACCGGGGTTGAGGTCAACGATTCACAGGTTCCCGCGATCCCGGGCGCGCCGTGTGTCCCGCTAGCGACGGCGGAGCATCACCACGGCACCGGACGCGGCGACCACCATGAGCACCGCGGCCACCGACCCGGTGATCGTCACGCCGGAGTCGAACGCCGCGCGGGCCGAGGCGAGCAGCGCCTGCCCGGCCGAGCCGCCGAGGTCCGCAGCCGCCGAGACCGCACCGCCGAGGGTCTCCTGGGCCGCGATGTGCGCGGTGGAGGACAAGCCGTCGGGCACCGCCACGTGCGCACGGTAGGCGGTCGCCAGGATCGTCCCGAGCACCGCCGTCCCGAGCACGGCCCCGATCTCGTACGCCGTCTCGGACAGGGCGGACGCGGCACCGGCCTTGTCGGCGGGCGCCGTGGAGATGATGAGGTCGTTCGTCACGGTCTCCGACGCACCGATCCCGATGCCGAGCAGCACGAAGGCGAACCCGAGGGCGACCACCGTCGCGTGGTGCCCGAGGACCGCGACCATGGCGTACGCGGCCGCCGAGAACAGCAGCGCCACGGCGACGACCCAGCGCGGTGCGACGCGGGCGACGATCGGCACGACGACGAGGCCGGCGACGATCGTCAGCACGGAGCCGGGGATGAGCACGACACCCGAGGCGAACGGGTCGAGCCCGGCCACGAGCTGCAGGTGCTGCGCGATGAAGAACAGGAACCCGGTCAGCGAGAACATCGCCGCGAGGTTCATGAGCACGCTGCCCGTGAACGCCGTACTGCGGAACAGCGTCAGGTCGAGCATGGGCGTGCGGGAGCGCAGCTGCCGACGGACGAACGCGATGCCGCACACCACGCCGACCGCGAGCATCGCGATCGCGAGACCCCGCTCCTCCGGGTGCACGACCGACTTGATCGCCCAGGCGACGGGACCGAGGGCGCCGAGGGACAGCAGCATGCTCGGCACGTCCACCGGCCCGGGCGCGGGGTCGCGCGACTCCGGGACGAAGAACGGCACGCCGACGAGCATGAGCACGAGGATCGGCACGGCGACGAGGAAGACGCTGCCCCACTGGAAGTGGGCGAGCAGGACACCGCCGACGAGCGGACCGAGCGCGTTGCCCGCCGCGAACATCGTCGACCAGACCGCGAGCGCCAGTCGCCGCTCCCCCGCCTCCGTGAAGACGTTGCGGATGATCGAGAGCGTGGCGGGCATGAGCATCGCACCGAACACGCCCATCGCGATCCGTGCGGCGACGAGCATCCAGGCGTCGGTGGCGAAGGCAGCCGCAACGGAGAGGAGCGCGAAGCCGGTGGCACCGACCACGAGGATGCGTCGGCGTCCGATCCGGTCGCCGATGCTCCCCATCACGACGAGGAGACCGGCGAGGACGAGCGGGTAGGCGTCGACGATCCACAGCTGGGTGGTGGCGTCGGGGTCGAGGGCGCGGCTGATCGACGGGAGCGCGAAGCTCAACACGGTGTTGTCGATCGAGATGAGCAGCACGGGCAGCATCAGCACGGCGAGCGCCGCGAAGCGTCCGGCGCGGCTGCCGGCGGCGACGGTGGGGACCGAGCTGGTGAGCAGAGCGGACACGCAGGACTCCTGGAGGACTTCGAGCCGGACCAGGTCGACGGCACTTCGGTGGGGGTGGTCCGGGACGGGGCGCGGAGATCGACACGCGCCCCGTCAGGACTCCGTTAGTGTACCGTCTGGACGGTGTTGGTTGCAAATGCAACCAAGCGTCGGCCGGGAGGCACGGTGCGGCCTCGCCACGAGCCTCCAGGCCGGTACGCGGCGCGCCGCGCTGACGCGACCCGGGACTGCTACGCGCTCTCGCGCACCAGCAACCGGTGCCGGACCGTGCGCTGCACGGTCGCGCCGCTGCGCGGCAGCTCCCCCGCGAGCATCCCGAGCGCGAGGTCGAGGGCCTCCCGCGCGACGGCGTCGAGGTCGACCGCCAGGGTGGTCAGGGTGGGTGAGACGAGCGCGCCGAGGGGCAGTCCGTCCACTCCGACGACGCGGACGTCGCCGGGGACGTCCTTGCCCACGCGACGGCAGGCCTGCAGCACCCCGAGTGCCATCACGTCGTTGAAGGCGAGGATCGCGTCGAGCCGGCGCCGGCGGGCCAGCACCTTCGCCGTCTCCTCCGCCCCGCACTCCGCTGTGCCGTGCGGCCCGTGCACGAGCTCGGGCAGGTACCCGCGCCGGTGGAGGGCGTCGAGCATGAGGACGCCCCGCGCGCTCGGCTGCCCCGGCTGGGAGTTGTCGAGCACGACGGGGTGCCGGACCCCGGTCGCGACGAGGTGGTCGGCGAGCTCCTCGACGGCCTCAGCGGGGTCGATCCACACGGCTGCGGTCGGCGGGTCCGCCGACGGGTCGAGCTCCACCATGGGCACCGACCCGAGGAGCGCGGTCCAGCGCTCGCGCCGGTTGCCGAGGTAGCCGATGACGACGTCCGTCTGACTGCCCAGCGCCGCGACGATCCGGTCGGCGTCCCCGGCGAGCGTCGTGTCAGCGAGCATGACGTTCCAGCCCTGCTCCGCCGCGAGCCGGTACACGGCGGACGCGAGCTGCGGGGAGTAGGGGTTCCGGAGGTCGTTGACGACCAGGCCGAGCTGGTGGTCGCCGCCCGTGACCAGACCGCGGCCGAACCGCGACGGCCGGTAGGCGAGCTGCTCGGCGACGGCGAGCACCCGCTCCTTCGTGGCGGCGCTGATCCCGGACATGCCGTTCATCGCGCGGGTGACCGTCTGGCGGGAGACCCCGGCGGCGGCGGCCACGTCGATGATCGTGGCCCGGGGCCCCGCCGGGCTCGCCGGCGCCTGCGCCTGCGGTGCCTGCTCCGCTGGCGCCTGCGCCGCGGGCGTGCCGGACCGGTCCGGCGCGCCCGTGGCGTGCTGCGGATCGGTCAGTCGCGGAGGTCCAGCCATGCCACCTGTTCGGGAGTGAGGTCGACGGAGAGGCCCTGCATCGAGGACCGGGCTTCCGCGATCGTACGCGGTCCGAAGAGCGGGAACGTCGGGAACGGCTGGTCCAGGACGTAGGCGAGGGCGATCGCCGTCGCCGGCACCCCGAACTGCTCGCCGAGCTCCCGGGCGCGACGGAGCCGCTCGAAGTTCTCGTCCGAGTAGTAGCAGCGGACGAGTTCGGCGTCGCTGGTGTCCTCCGGCTTCGCGCGGCCGGTGAAGAACCCGCGCGCCTGCGACGACCACGGGAGCAGCGGGACCTGACGTTCTTCGAGCCACCGCTTCGACTCCGGGTCGGTCGCGTGGCGGCAGCCCGCCCACGGCACGTCGTACGCCTCGGCGAGGCCGAAGTGGTTGCTCAGCACCTCGAAGCCGTGCCTGCCGTTCGCCGCAGCGTACGCGTTCGCCTCGTCGAAGCGCGCGAGGCTCCAGTTCGAACCGCCGAACACCCGGATGCGGCCGGCGCGGCGGTGCTCGTCGAGGACGTCGACGAACTCCCCCACGGGGACGTCCTCGTTGTCGCGGTGCATCATGTAGATGTCCGCGTAGTCGGTCCCCTGGCGATCGAGGCTCTCGAGCAGCTGCCGGGTCAACGACTCCGGGTCGCAGTACGGGGTGTGTGCGCCCTTCGTGATGACGACCACGTCCTCGCGGACACCGCGGTTCTGGATCCACTTCCCGAGGCGGCCCTCCATCGTGCCGCCGCCGTAGATGTAGCCGGTGTCGAAGACGTTGCCGCCGCGGCTGACGAAGTGGTCGAAGATCGCGCTCGCGTGGGCGAGGTCCACCTGGTTGTCGACACCCATCACGAGCCGCGACAGCCGCTTGCCGACGCCGGGGATCTCCCCGTACCGCATCGGGTTGTCGGCGCGGTCGGGTTCGTGGGCCGCGACGGTCAGCGGCTCCCCGCTCACCGTCGGGATGTCGGCATCCTCGGCCTCGAACGGGTAGCGGAGGCCGATCGCCGCGCGCCAGCGGTCGAGGGTCCTGGCGGTCGCGAGCGACTCGTCGGTCGTCATCTCCGGGGCGTCCGTGCGAACCTCGCGCAGGGCGGCCGCCGTGGCGTCGGCCTCGAGCGCGTACGGTGCGGCACCGGCGAACGAGAGCGTCCGGGGTTCCTCGTCGACCGTACGGACCTCGATCGTCGGGTCGTCGCCGAGCGTCCACGGGTCGGTGAGCACGATGCGGCCGCGGGTGCCGTACACCGTCACGGCGTTCTCGTCCTGCACCCGCACACCGGTCCGGACCACCGCGGTGATGCCGGACGGGTAGGTGAGGTGTGCCGTGGTCCACTCGTCGACACCCGTCGGCCCGAGGGTCCCCGTCGCGGTCAGCTCGGTCGGTTCCGCGACCGCGACGCCCGTCGCCGCCTGGACGATCGCCGCGGTCATCGTGACCGGGTACCCGCCGACGTCGAGGATGCCACCACCGGCGGTCTCGACGTCGAACAGGCGCCCGGTACGGGAGCCGGCGCGGAAGGCGAAGGACGCGTCGACGTGCGTGACGTCGCCGATCGCGCCGTCGCGCACGAGCTCGCGGAGCGCCGCGGTCTGCGGGTGGAAGCGGTACATGTAGGCCTCGACCAGGGGCAGCCCCGCCTGACGTGCGGCGTCGACGAGCGCCATCGCGGTGCCGTGGTTCGGGGCGAGCGGCTTCTCGCAGAGGACCGCCTTGCCTGCGGCGAGCGCCTGCAGCACGAGACGCGCGTGCCCGGTGTGCACCGTCGAGACGTACACGGCATCGACTCGCGGGTCGGCGAGCACCTCGCCGTAGCCGGCCGCGGTCACGTCGGCGAAGCCGTGCTCCGCAGCCTCGTCCGCGAACGCCTGCGCTCGGCCGGGGTCGCTGCTCCCGGCGGCCACCAGCACACCGCCGACCGACGGGTCGACGTCGCCCGTGACGCCGTTCCCGCTCGCCGGCAGCTGGGAGAGGAACCGGCGCGCGATGCCACCGGGCCCGAGGACGGCCCACCCTTCCTGCGTGCGGGTGGAGGTGGGGGTCGCGGTCTGCGCTGACATGCGGATCCTGTTCGTCGTGAACCTTCACGGTCGCTGCGACGCTAGCCCGATCTCCGCCCCGGCACAATGCTGTCGATGCTTGACACGGCGTGTCGCGGAGAGCATGCTCTGACCACTTCGTGAGCGTTCACGGTTGAACGCTCGGCACGGTTCTCGACGATGAGCGCCCGTGCGCCGGCCGCTGCCCGACGAGCGCGCCGCCGAGGTGTCCGGCAATCTCAACGACGAGAGCAGGTCGTCCGTGACAGCAGCACCATCCGTCCGTCTCAGCAGGCGGGGGTTCCTCGCCGGCGCAGGAGCCCTCGGGGCACTCGCCACCACCACGCTCCTCACCGGGTGTTCCACCGGGACCGCGATCTCGAAGGACCCCGACGAACTCGTCCTCTGGTACTGGAACCGGTCGCTCGACCCGAAGTTCCTCCGCCGGGCGGCCGGCGGCATCCCCGGGCAGGGGGCGAAGCGGCTCCGACCGGACCTCATCGGCGGGGCCTCGTACGACACGAAGTTCCGCACGGCGCTCGCCGGGAACGCGTTCATCCCGGACGTGCTGATGATCAACTCGAACTGCTGGCTGTACTTCCCCGACGAGGAGCTGTTCACCGACTTCCGGCCGACGGCAGCGGAGAAGGCGGAGTACTACGACTGGAAGCTCTCGCTCGGGCGTACCCCGTCGGGACGCCAGTGCTTCTGGCCCGTCGACACCGGACCCACCGGGTTCTTCTACAACCAGGAGGTGCTGCGGAAGGCCGACCTGCCGACCGAGCCCGACGAGGTCGGCGCCGCGATCAGCACCTGGGCCGACTTCCGCGAGTTCGGCAAGCAGATCAAACGGAAGACCGGCGCGGCGACGATCATCACCGCCACGCAGCTCTTCAACCAGTACATCGCGGCGAGCCCGACCCGGTACTTCGACCGCGATGACGAGCCGCTCTACCAGCGCAACGACAGCTCGGTCCGGAAGGCGTGGGACAACGCCGTCGAGTCGATCCGCGCAGGCATCACCGGCAACCTGCAGTCGGGCACCGACCAGAACGCCGGGTGGGTGGCCGGTCGTGTCGCCGGGCAGATCGAGGGCGCGTGGTGGACGCAGATCATCCACGACACCGCACCCGACCTGTCCGGCAGGTGGCGGATCGCGAAACAGCCGGAGCGCCCCGGCAACAGCGGCGGCTCGTTCCTCGCGGTCCCGAAGTCGTCGAAGGACCCCGAGGCCGCCGTGGCGTTCGCGAAGTGGATCACCGGGTCCGAGATCCAGTCGCACACCTACAACGACATCCAGCTCTTCCCCTCGACCCCGGCTTCGTTCGCCAACGGCCTGATGCGGAACCCGGGCGACTACTTCGGTGACCAGGACCCCCTCGACTTCTTCAGCGACGCCGCACCGGAGGTGCCCGTGACCTACATCTCGAACCGCGAGCGCTTCATCGGCGCCTTCGCCACGGAGATCACCAACGTCGAGTCGACCGGCAAGGACCCGGAGCGGGCGTGGAAGGACGCGGTCGACCAGACCGACCGGGTCCTCGCGAAGCGGGGGGTGGCGGCATGACCTCCACCCGCGAAGCGCCCGCGACCACGGCGAACCCGACCGTCGGCGGCACGCCCACCTCGTCGATCTCGACCGCAGCCGCGGGACGGAGGTCGGGCCTCCGCCGCTTCTGGCCGCAGTACGTCGCGATCGCACCCTTCTACGTGCTGTTCCTGGTGTTCGGGCTGTTCCCGATCGTGTTCTCGATCGTCCTGTCCTTCACCGACTGGGACGGGGTGGGCTCCCCCGCGTGGGTCGGGTTCGCGCAGTACCAGTACCTGCTCGGTGACCCGCGGTTCTGGAACGCCGTCTCGAACACGTTCATCATCTGGATCATCTCGACGGTCCCGATGCTCTTCCTCGCGCTCGTGCTCGCGTTCCTGCTGCACGGCAACATCCGGGCGAAGGGCTTCTACCGCGTCGCGTTCTTCATCCCGAACGTCACGAGCATGGTCGCGATGGCGATCGTCTTCGGGTCCGTGTTCTCGGACGGCTTCGGGCTCGTCAACGCGGCGCTCCGTGCCGTCGGGGCCGACCCGGTCGGGTGGCTGTCGACGTACTGGGGCGTCAAGGTCACGATCGCCGTCATGGTGATCTGGCGCTGGACCGGGTACAACGCGATCATCTACCTCGCCGGGCTGCAGTCGATCCCGACGGAGCTGTACGACGCCGCCAAGGTCGACGGCGCGAACACCTGGCAGATCTTCACCCGCATCACCGTCCCGATGCTCCGACCGGTGATCCTCTTCACCGTCATCACGTCGACGATCGGCGGCCTCGGGCTCTTCACGGAGCCGCAGATCCTGTTCAACGGGCAGGCGGTGGGCGGCCCGGACGAAGCCGGCATGACGATCGTGCTCTACCAGTACGACCAGGCCTTCAACCAGTTCGACTTCGGCTACGGTTCGGCGATCGCCTGGGTGCTCTTCTTCTTCTCCGTGGTCTTCGCGATCATCAACTGGCGCCTGCTCAGTGAACGCGACGGGCTGAAGACGCCGAGACGACTGCGCACGGCCCGCACCCTCGCCCCTGCCGCCACGTCCGGCCGGACCGCGGCCGACCACACCGGTGCCGACACCACTGCTCCGAAGGGGGACCGCGCATGAGCGCCGACACCGCACCGCGCACGACCAACACCGCGGCCGCACTCGGCCGACCGAATGCGGTCGCGGACCGTCCGGACGACCACCGGCGCGGGTTCCGGCACGGCTGGGTCGGACGGCTCGTCACGCACCTCTGCCTGATCGTCGGCGTCGTGCTCTCGATCTTCCCGTTCTACTGGCTCCTGGTGATGTCGACGTCGTCGAACGCGCAGATCTTCGGCTACCCGCCCTCGCTCTGGTTCAGCGACCACACGATGCAGAACCTGGCGACGGTGTTCAGCAGCGTCGACATGATCCGCGCGCTCGGCAACACCGTGCTCGTGTCCGGGGCGACGGCCGTGCTCGTGATGCTGTTCGACTCGCTCGCGGCGTTCGCGTTCGCGAAGTACGAGTTCCCGTTCAAGCGGTCGCTGTTCACGGTCATGCTCGCGACGTTCCTCGTGCCGGGCAGCCTGTCCCTCGTGCCGAGCTTCGTCCTCATGGCGCACCTCGGCTGGATCGGAGGACTCCAGGCACTCATCGTCCCCGGGGCGGCGAACGCGTTCGGCATCTTCCTGCTCCGCCAGTTCGCGACCGGGTCGATCCCGAACGAGATCATCGATTCCGCACGGGTGGACGGCGCCGGGTTCTTCCGGACGTGGTGGTCGATCGCCGTGCCGATGCTCCGCGGCGGCCTCGCGTTCCTCGGGATCTTCACGTTCATCAGCTCGTGGAACGACTACGTCTGGCCCCTCATCGTGCTCATCGACCCGAAGGGCCAGACGCTCCAGGTGGCGCTGGCGTCCCTCAGCTCGGTGAACGCGACCGACCTCGGTTCGGTGATGGCGGGCGCGGTGATCAGCGTCTTCCCGCTCATCGGGGTGTTCATCATCGGCTCGCGGCACTTCATCGCGAACATCGCCGCCGGAGCACTCAAGGGCTGACCCGACCCGCAGGCGCCGTGGAGGATGGCCCACGGCGCCTGCGCGCTGCCCGTGCGCCCCGCACCCGTACGCCGCGCAGGCCCGACGCCGGGCCACCCTCCGCGCCGTGCGCGCTCCCGCCCGCCCGCGCATGGCAGACTTCCGGCATGGCAAGCGCCCGCGATCGTGTCCTGGACAGCTTCGTCGCCATCGTGTGCGAGGAAGGCGAGCGTCCGGCGACCCTCGACGCCGTCGCCGCACGCGCCGGCGTCTCGAAGGGCGGGCTCCTGTACCACTTCGGCTCGAAGGCCGCTCTCGTCGAGGGGCTCTGCGAGCGACTCTCCGACCTGTCGCACATCGACGTCGAGCGGATGCGCGAGGCCGAGGACGGCGTCGCACGCTACTTCGTGCGCAACTGCCAGTGGGTCGGCAGCGAGCTCGACCTCGCCCTCCTCGCGGCCAGTCGCCTGCAGCAGGCCGGGTACGAGGAAGCCGGCCGGACCCTCGACGACACCGAGAACGCGTGGCTCGAGACGCTCGTCGACGAGCTCGGCGACGAGCCGACGGCGCAGGCCGTCAAGCTGCTCGGCGACGGGCTCTACCACCAGGCCTCCCTCGGTGCCACGACGGACGTCCGACCCACGCGTGGGGTCGTCGACATGGAGGCCCTGCTCGCCGTCGTCGACCGCCTGATCGCGACCAAGCCCGCGGCGTGAACCAGCACCCGCGCTCCTGGGGATAGACTGGCGACTGCATCACCCGCTGATTCCGGAGGTACCACCGTGGGCCGCGTCATCGCCGCTGTTTTCTCGATCCTGCTGCTGCTGGTGTCGATGTACCTGTTCGGTTTCGCGTTCCAGGTCGCGTCGGGTCAGGCGTTCGTCTTCATGGGCGGCCTGATCCTCATGTGCATCTCGTTCTTCCTGCCGATCCACGTGTTCGGCAAGCGGTAGCCACCACCGCACACCACGTTCGGCCTCGCACCCTCCGGTGCGGGGCCGTCGTCGTTTCCGCTGTGCGCACGGCCGGGAGGCACGGCTCGGATCCGCCACTCGGCTCCCTTCCGCTGGCGGGCCCGCCGACTGTGCTTCCGCCCGACCGAGGCGCCAGCCAGCTCGCTCCGCGCGCCACGACGGCTGGCGCACAACCAAGGACACCCCGAACAGCGTCGATACGCGGTTCGGGATGTCCTTGATCGTGCGGCGTCGCGGGGCGCGCGCCGCCCGTCAGGCGGCGGTCAGGCGGGGACGCGCAGCGACCGGAGCGTGACCGCGGTCGCGATCGCCGCGTGCGCAGCTTCGGCGCCCTTGTCCTCCTTCGACCCGGGCAGTCCCGCGCGGTCGATGCCCTGCTGTTCGTCGTCGAGGGTCAGGACGCCGAAGCCCACCGGCTTCCCGGTCTCGATCGCGACCCGGGTCAGGCCGCTCGTCGCCGCGTCCGACACGTACTCGAAGTGCGGGGTGCCGCCGCGGATGATGACGCCGAGCGCGACCGCCGCGTCGAACCCGGACTCGAGCGCCGACTTCGCCACCACCGGCAGCTCGAAGCTCCCGGGCACGGGGATGACGGTCGCGGACGCGCCGAGCCGTTCGACCTCGCGCTGCGCCCCCGCGAGGAGGCCCGCCGCGATCACGTCGTGCCACTGCCCGGCGACGATCGCGACCCGCACCCCGGTGCCGTCGACGTGACCGCGCTCCGCAGCTCCCGCTCCGCTCATCGTGTCGTTCCTTCCGTGGGCGACTTCCCCGCCCGGTCGGCCGCGTCCAGCCACTCGACGAGCGCGGCGATGGTGATTACGGGCACGCCCTCGCGCGCCCCGAGTTCGACGAGCCGCGGCAGCCGCATCATGCTGCCGTCCTCGTCGACGATCTCGCAGATCGCCGCCGCCGGGCGGAGGCCCGCGGCGGTCACGAGTTCGATGGCCGCCTCGGTGTGGCCGGCGCGCTCGCGGACGCCGCCGGGGCGGGCACGGAGCGGCACCACGTGGCCGGGACGGTGCAGGTCGGAGCGGACGGACGCCGGGTCGGCGAGCACCCGCAGGGTCCGGGCGCGGTCGTGCGCGCTGATCCCGGTCGTGATGCCGGACGCCGCGTCGACCGTCACCGTGTAGGCGGTGCCGCGCGGGTCTTCGTTGTGCGCCACCATCGGCGGGAGGTCGAGCGCGTCGGCGATCTCGGCGGAGACCGGCGCGCAGACGAACCCGGACGAGTGCGCCACGGTCCACGCGATCCACTCCGGGCTCGCGAGCTCGGCGGCGAGGATGACGTCGCCCTCGTTCTCCCGGTGCTCGTCGTCCGCGACGATGACCGGACGGCCGGCGGCGATCGCGGCGACGGCATCGTCGATGCTCGACAGTCCGGGGACGCGGTGCTCGCCGGGACCGGTTGCGGCGACGGGTGCGACGTGCGTGACCATCACCGCGCCTCCAGGACGGGGTCGGCAGCACCGGCCTGCCCGGCAGCGGTCGCCGCGGCGTCGAGCCGGAGCATCCGCCGGACGTGCCGGGCGAGGACGTCGGTCTCGACGTTCACCCGGTCTCCGGGCACCCGGAGCCCGAGGGTCGTGGCCTCGAGCGTCTCCGGGATGAGACTGACCTCGAACCACGCGGCGTCCGGGGCGGTGTCCTCCGACGAGACACTGCTCACCGTGAGGGAGACGCCGTCGAGCGCGATCGATCCCTTGTCGACGACGAGCGGGCTCAGCTCGGGCGCGAGGGAGAACCGTACGCGCCGCCAGCCGTCACCGTCCGAGGTCTCGAGCACGGTCGCCGTGCCGTCCACGTGCCCCTGCACGATGTGTCCGCCGAGGCGGTCCCCCACCGACGCGGCGCGCTCGAGGTTGAGGCGGTCGCCGACGACGAGCGCTCCGTGCGCACTCATGTCGAGCGTCTGCTTCATGACGAAGGCGGTGAAGGTGTCGGGGGTCTGCTCGACGACGGTCAGGCAGACGCCGGACGTGGCGATGGAGTCGCCGTGCGACGCGTCCGCGACGACGAGCGGGCCGCGGACGGTGAGCGCGACCGAGTCGCCGTGCTGCTCGACGGCGGTGACGGTGCCGAGTTCCTCGATGATGCCGGTGAACACTGGTGTCCTCTCAACGGGACTCCGGGTGTGGCCGACGGTCGTCGACACGGGCGGACGGGCCGACGCGGTCGACCTGCCCGCCAGCGCTTCCTCCCATCCGGACTCTCACCGTCGGTCCTGGAATCCCACCAGGTCAACCTCTGCCGGGTTCGCACCCGTCATCAGTTCGTGGACTGTCACCACCGGTTCGGACTTGCACCGACCCCGGAGCGCTTGCGTACCCGGAACGATACCCCACACACATGACGGTCAGGTTGCGCCGGTTGCGCCCCGTGACGTGACACGGCCTGGAGGCGCGGAGCGGGGCCGCCACGCGCCTCCAGGCCGCTCCCGGTCGCGTCGGTCAGCGGCGCCCGCGCGCGAAGGCGACCGCCTGCCGGAACGACAGGTCGGGCAGGTACGCCCGCACGACCGCGATGCCGATGGCCGGCAACGCGACGGGGTCGGGGTAGGCGAGGACGAGCGGGTGCAGGTCGGGGCCGAACTTCTGCTTGAAGCGCAGCAGCGAGCGGAAGCCGTACACGGGCTCGAGCACCCCACCGACGAGCTCGAGGAGGTTCTGGACCCCGTCCGTCGGCGCCTCCGGGTCCGAGACCTGCGCGAGCGGCGCGGCGGACAGGCTGAGCCGCTCCACGCCGGCGTCCCGCATCTGCTCCGCAGCGCTCGCGACGAGGAACTCCATCACCCCGTTCGGCGCGTGTTCGGTCCGCCGCATCACGTCGAGCGTCCACCCGACGACCCGGCCGTCACGGTGGCTCGGGAGCCAGCTGGTCACGGCGAGCACCGTGCCCTCCGCGTCCTGCGCGACGAGTGTCCGGACGGCCGGGTCCCGCATCTCGTCGACGCCGCCGAGGGTGAACCCCATCTCGGGGAGCTCCCGTTCCGCGACCCACTCCTCCGAGATCGCCTCGATCTGGCGGACGGTCGACGCATGGAGGTCCTGCCAGGACGACCAGGTAGCGGTGATGCCCTCGCGTCGCGCCTTGTTCACCGCGGTGCGGACGTCCTGCTTCTTCTTGCCGGTCGTCGTCCAGGTGCGAGGGTCGAAGTCGGCGTCCTCGGCGACCGGCAGCGTGCCCCAGCCCTGCCGGGTGAGGTGCTCCGCCACGTCGGCCTCGACGCCGTAGAACGCGGCGGTCCAGCCGTTGTCGTCGCAGTACCGCGCGAAGTCCGTCATCGCGCGCTCCCGCGCGTCGGGCCAGCCGAACGGACCGCCGACCGTCACCGCGACCGCACCGTTGCGCCGGAAGGCGACGCCCGCGCGACCGTCGGCGGCGAACCAGTACTGGTTGCCGAGCCATGTCGTCATCCAGCCGAACGTGTCGCCCCCGCCGGCGAGCAGCAGCGCGCGTGCCCGTTCGCGGGCGGCACGCGAGCCGTCCGCGTCGGTGTCCGGTTCGACCGCACCGGTCGGCCGGACCGCGGCGAGCGCGACGACGACCCAGAGCACCGGCCCGCTCAGGCCCACGACGAGGCGGAGTGCCGGATCGAGTGACGGCAGGCGGTCCCAGAACGACACCGGTGCGAGCGGCCCGAGAGCGGCGAGCGCGAGCCGGACGGGGTCCTCCACCCGGGCCGGCGACGATGCGGCCACCACGAGGACCACCGTGACGAGCACGAGTGCCGCGATGCCCACGGTCACCACGAACGCGACGGTCCGCCGCCGGGAGGGCAGCACGGTGAAGGAGCGGCGGAGCAGGACGAGCACCACCGCGGTCGCGAGCGGCACGACGATCGACGCGGCGATCGACACGTCCACGACGAACTGGTCCTCGAGGCCGTGCAGCGCCGTGACCCGCCCCGGCACGAGCCCGTAGGTGACGGCAGCGGCCACCCCGGTGACCACGTCGACCACGACGACGAGCCACACCGCGAAACGGCTGCCGCGGAAGAGTCCGAGGCCGCCGACGAGCAGGACCAGCAGCGGCGCCACCGCGAGGACGAGCGTCCACGGATCCGTCGCGCGGAACGAGAGCAGCCCGCGGAGGCACTCCCCCGCGGCGCCGTCCGTCCGGCAGCCCCGCACCGGGCTGACGGGCCCGGCACCGACGACCGCGGCGAGCGGTGCGAGCAGCCCGACGCGGGCCCGGGAGACGAGCGCGATGACGGGGCCGACCGCCGAGACGAGGACGACCGTGCCGAGCAGCACGCGGATCTCCCGGTGGGAGCTGCGGAGCCACCCGGTGCGCTTCGGCGTCCGACGGAGCAGTTCACCGAGTACCCAGCCGGCCGCGGCGGCGAGCACCGCGTACAGGTCGGAGACGTGCCCGGCGTACAGGAGCAGTGCGGCGACCACGGCGAGGGCGTTCGCGCGGATGCGGCGACGCCAGAGGGTTCCCGCGAACGCGCTCGCGGTGACGATGGTGCCGACGATCGCGGTCCAGGGGTCGAACGCCGTGGCGCGGCCGAGCAGGAGGTGCCCGACGTCGCGACCGTCGCTGTCGACGAACGCGGTGAGGGCACCGACGCCGGTGCCGACGACGGTCGTGACGACGAAGGCGACGATCGTCCGCCACGGACCCATCAGGCGTTCGGACGCACCGATGAGGACGACGACCCCGGCGATCGTCACGAGGATCGCGAGCAGGCCCGTCGACGCGGCGAAGACCCGGAGCGGACCGAACGACGCGGGTTGGGTCCCGTGCTGCACGCGGAGCGCGACGGCGGTGACGGAGGTGACGAGGACGATGAGGGCGAGCGTCGCGGTGACCGGGTACCGCCGCAGCGTCTGCTGCACGCGCCGCGGCCACGCTCGGGTCTGCGGACTCACAGGGCACCGCTCGCGGGGAGGCCGAGGTGGGCGATCACCGTCGGGAGTCCGTGGGCGAGGACGTACCGCACGGTGTTCCAGTCGTGCGCCGAGCCGGGCGAGACGATGACCTCGGTCGCGATGCCCACCCTCCGGGCAGCAGCGTCGAGCATCGCCGTCGACCTCCGGTACGGCGCGTCGTCCTGGCCGACGCCGAACACCGTGAGGTGGTCGACGTAGTGCCCGTGTGCCGCCATCAGTGCTGCGGGCGCGGCGGCCCGGTACTTCGCGGCGGAGCCGTCGAACGCCACCGTGATGCTGTTCGCGGCGCTCCCGGTCAACGGTGCGGGCTCACTCGAGATGGCGAGCGCCGAGCCGAACACGTCCGGGAACTCCGAGGAGAACTGCATCGCGCAGGTCGCCCCCTCGGAGAAGCCGGCGACGGCCCACCCCGACGGGGCGGCGGCCACCGGGAGGTGCTTCCGGATCCAGTCGACGGTGTCGGTCATCACGTAGGTCTCGCTCCGTCCGAGGCGCCGGGAGTCGACGCACATCGGGTTGCGGTTCGGCGCGCCGAGCTGGTCCGGCGACACCACGATCGGGGCGAGCCCGTCGTGGGCAGCAGCGTAGCGGTCGAGGAAGCGCCCCATGTCGCCGGTCTGGAAGAGGTCCGACGGCTCGCCCGGCTGTCCCGAGAGCGCGACGATCACGGGCAGGGTCGGCGGGTGTGCGGTCCGTGCGGCCGGTGGCAGCCAGACGACGGCCTTCCGCGCGTGGAAGTGCGACACCGTCGCCGGGATCCGGACACTGATCGCCTCGCCCTTCGCCGGCATGCCAGCGGGAGCGTGCCACCCCGACGGGTCGAGGGCGGGCCGGGACGTCGGCCCCGTCGCGAGCACCGGCAGGTCCTTGTACGGGTAGGGGTTCGTGACGAGCGCCTGCTGGATGTCCTTGTAGAACCCGAAGTCGACGTTGACGCCCAGTCCGGCCGCGAGGACGACCGCTCCGGCCGCCGTGAGCGCGATCGCCCGACGTCCCCATCCCCCCTGCACGGCGACGGTCACGAGGAGTGCGACGGCGGCGACCGCGAAGGCCACCCACATCCGGGTGATGGGCGTGAACGCAACGCCGAAGGCGTCCTGCACGTCGCCGAACCACCACACGAGGCCGAGCCCGACGACGGCTCCGAGGCCCATCGCCGCGATCCGGACGAGGAACCGCGGGAGCGACCACGGTCGGACGACGAGCGCCCAGAGCACGAGGAGGCCGGCGATGACGTCCACCGGGACGAGGACGTCGCTGTCCGTGATCTTGAGACGCAGCAGTTCGTGGAGCACGTGCCAATCGTGGCCCCGGCGGGCTGCCGACCAGCCGCCGAGCCGCTTCCACTGCTCACAGGATGGGCATCACCGCCCTCCAGGTGACGTTCGGTCGGCTCACAGCAGGACGGTGCGCCGGGACCACCTCGACCGAGATGGTCCCGGCGCGACCTCCGTGGGTCGCCCGTGCCGTCAGTACCGACGACGGAGCGTGAGTACCCCGGCTCCGGCGAGGAGCAGGAGCAGCGCTGCGGTCAGCGGCAGGGCCGGGGACGATGCGCCGGTGTACGCCAGACCGCTCGCGGTGCTCCCGGTCGCCGTGCTCGCGGCCGCGGTGTCCGCGGTGGTGAGCGCCGGGGTGACGGTGGCCGGCCGGGAGGCACGGCTCGCGTCGGCCACGACGGCTGCGGTCACGGGGACCGTCGCCGTCACGGGCGCCACGCCGGTGCCCGTTCCGGTGCCGGCTCCGGGGGTGGTGCCGGTGCCCGGCGTCGTCCCGGTCCCCGGGTCGGTGCCCTCACCCGGGTCCGTGCCGTCACCCGGATCGGTGCCCGTCCCGGGGTCCGTGCCGTCGCCCGGGTCCGTGCCGGTCCCCGGGTCGGTGCCCGGCGTCGTGCTGGTGCCGTCACCGATGATGCCGATGCCGTTCCCGCCGATGGTGATCGGGAGGCTGATCACCGGGGTGACCTGCGTCCCCGAACCGATGCCGTCCGAACCGTCCGTCGTCCCACCGGCCGACGGCGTCGAACCGGTCGAACCCGTCGTCGAGCCCGAGCTGGTGCCGTCACCGACGACACCGATCCCGTTCCCGCCGACCGTCACCGGGACACTGATCACCGGGGTGACCTGCGTCCCCGAACCGATGCCGTCCGAACCGTCCGTCGTCCCACCGGCCGACGGCGTCGAACCGGTCGAACCCGTCGTCGTACCGGACGTCGAGCCCGAGCTGGTGCCGTCACCGACGACACCGATCCCGTTCCCGCCGACCGTCACCGGGACACTGATCACCGGGGTGACCTGCGTCCCCGAACCGATGCCGCCCGAACCGTCCGTCGTCCCACCGGCCGACGGCGTCGAACCGGTCGAACCCGTCGTCGTACCGGACGTCGATCCCGAGCTGGTGCCGTCACCGACGACACCGATCCCGTTCCCGCCGACCGTCACCGGGACACTGATCACCGGGGTGACCTGCGTCCCCGAACCGATGCCGCCCGAACCGTCCGTCGTCCCACCGGCCGACGGCGTCGAACCGGTCGAACCCGTCGTCGTGCCGGACGTCGAGCCCGAGCTGGTGCCGTCACCGACGACACCGATCCCGTTCCCGCCGACCGTCACCGGGACCGAGACGAGACCGCCGACCTGGGTGCCGGAGAGCAGTCCGTCGGAACCGGACGTGGTCGCCGCGGATCCGCCCGAGGACGATCCGGTCGGAGCCGTGGACGTCGGGCCGGAGGCCGCGCCGTCGCCGAGGACGCCGATCCCGTTGCCCGAGACCGTCACCGGCACGGACACGACGGGGGCGACCTGTGTGCCGGACGCGGTGCCGTCCGACCCTGAGGTGGTCGGTGCCGCCGCGGCGGACCCCGACGGAGCCGGCACCGGGGTCGGCTCCGCGGACGGTGCGGACCCGCTCACTGCGTCGCCCGCGACGGCGATCGCGTTGTCCGTCACCGACACCGGCACGGACACGTCGCCGGCGACCTGGGTTCCGGAAGCGGTGCCGTCGGCGCCCGAGGTGCTCGGCGCCGTGGCGGCCGGGGCCGCAGTGGTCGGAGTCGAGGGTGCCGGTGCCGGTGCCGGTGCCGGCGGAGCGGTGGTCGACGCGGCGTCACCCGCGACACCGACCGCGTTCCCGGAGACCGTCACCGGGACGCTGACGTCCGGCACGACCTGCGTACCCGAAGCGGTGCCGTCCGCCCCCGACGTGACGGGCGCAGGGGCGGGAGACGGTGCGGGTGCCGGTGCCGAGGTGGCGCCGGACCCGGTCGCCGTGGACACCGCGTCGCCGAGGACGCCGAGCGCGTTGCCGGTGACGGACACCGGGGCGTCGACGGACGGGGCGACCTGGGTGCCCGAGACGGCTCCGTCCGCTCCGGAGGTGGTCGCGGCGTTCGCTGCCGCGGCTCCCCCGAGGGTCAGGCCGCCGACGAAGAGGGCGAACCAGAGCCCTCTCGAGACGTACTTGTTCATGGTCGTTCACTCCTGATCGAGATCGGTTCCCGACCGCTGTCACGGTCGGGGATGTGTGCGTGCCTGCCGTGACGGACAGGCGCACCGATCTCAGTCAGGGGCGACGTCGTGGTCGCCGACGAGCGACGTGGGGACCACGTCGTCGGCGAGGGAACCGCGTGACCCCGCGGCGAGGGAGAACCAGGGGCCGGAACCGACAGCGGTGCCGACGGGGGCGCTGGCCGAGGACCCTCCGCCGGCGCTGCCGGAGGTCCCGGGGGCGGCGGGGCCGTCGACCGGCAGGTGCACGGGGGCACCGCCCTCCGGCACGAGGAGTCCACGCCCGTCGACGACCACGGAGGAAGTCGAGGGAGCGTCGGAGGACGCGCCACCGAACGCGGGGACCCGAACCGCCGCGGCCGGTGACGTGGTCGATCCCGCGGCATCGGCCGGCGCGGCCGTGTCCGCGCGGGAAGGAGCCGTCGCGGACGCGACCGCGGGGTGCTCGGAGCCGCTGCCCACCGGAGCCAGGACGGTCCCGGTGACGGGAGTCGCGCCTCCAGGCAGGGTCGGGTCGGACGGGAGCACACCGTCGACCGGCGGCAGCACGCCGCCCGGCAGGAGCGGGACGGTTCCGTCGACGACGCCGGGGAGCGTCCCGACCGTGCCGCCGACGCCTCCGAGCGTGTCGTCGACGAGGCCGGTGACGGGCGCGGTGACGGTCCCGAGGGCCTCGTCACCGACGATCGGTCCGACGACCGGCAGCCCGCCGACGACGCGGTCGAGGGCATCGACGAGCCCCGTCACGGGGCGCGCGTCGGTGGCGTCCTGCACGACCCCGGCGACGGGGCGCAGTGCTGTCGCGAGTGTGCCGGTGAGCGGCCGGGAGGCAGTGGTCGCCTCCGTCGCGGAGTCAGACGTCGCCGTCGGTGCGGGAGCCGTGTCGGAGGTCGTGGTCGGTGCGGTCTCGGGCTTCGCGGGTGCCGGTCGGGCCGGTTGCGCGGCAGGTCGCCCCGGAGCGGGCTGGGCCGCGGGAGCCGGAGCGGGCTGGGCCGCGGGAGCCGGAGCGGGCTGGGCCGCGGGAACCGGAGCGGGCTGGGCCGCGGGAGCCGGCTGCGCTGCGGGAGCCGGAACGGGCTGCGGCGCCGCGGGCTTCGGCGCGGGCGCCGCGGGCGCCGCGGGCTTCGTCGCGACGGCGGTGCGGACGGGGTCGACGACCTCACCGACCACGGATCCGACGCCACGCGTGACCCCCTGCACGGTCGAGCCGAGGAGACCCGCGCGGTCCGCGGAGGACGTGCTGGACGTCGGGGCAGCGGTCGACGCCGAAGCGGACCGCACACCGAGGACGAGCGTGAGCAGCACGAGGGCAGCAGCGAGCCCGATGCCCAACAGGGCGTACCGGACCAACGTGCTCAGGGGTGCACGCATCGCCTGGTCCATGCGCTCACCTCCTGATCCTGGCTGCGCACGTAGAGTGGTTGGCCGGTACGGTACGCCCGTTCGCCCGAGTTCGCATCCCTTTTCGTGGGGGAACGTCAGGAAAGGCCGGAATTGGTCCCGATCTTCAGCGCCCCGACCCGCAACCTCGATCCCGTGACGCTGCACGAGATCCTCCGGCTGCGGCAGGACGTCTTCGTGGTCGAGCAGGGCGCCGCGTACGACGACATCGACGGTCGCGACCTCGAGCCGGGGACGGTGCAGTTCTGGGCGGGACGCGGATCGGTGGACGCGACGGTGCGGCTGCTGCGCGAACCGGACGGCAGCGAGCGCATCGGCCGCGTGGCCACCGCACGGCACGCCCGCGGACAGGGGCTCGCGGGACGGCTCATCGAGGCAGCGATCGGCGAGGCCCGTGCCGCCCGGATCCACCTCGGTGCCCAGGAGCACCTCGAGGACTACTACGGCCGGTTCGGCTTCGTGCGCTCCGGTACCCCGTACTCCGAGGACCGCATCCCGCACATCCCGATGACCCTCACCCGCTAGAGCGCTCCGCACGCCACCGGCGGAGCTCGTCGAACGACCGGCCCTGGTGCGTCCGGTCGGCGACGAGCCGCTCGAACACGATGTTCGTCTGGGTCGTCGCGACCGACGGGTCACCGCTGAGCTCGTCGGCCACGAAGTCCCGGAGCTGCTCGGTGGACGTGCACGCGATGTGCACGAGGAAGTCCTTGTCGCCCGCGAGGAACGACACGTCCTGCACGACGGGCACCCGCAGCAGCCGCTTCGCGAAGTCCCGGAGCTCGTGCCGCGCGGCGGCGTGGACCCGGACCGACACCATCGCCTCGATCGAGAACCCGAGCCGCGCGACGTCGACGTCGGCCCGGTACCCGCGGATGACCCCGGCGTCCTCCAGGGCGCGGACCCGTGCGAGGCACGTCGACGGGGCGATGCCGACCGCGGCGGCGAGGCGGTTGTTCGGGATGCGGGCGTCCTCCGCGAGGGTCCAGAGGATGCGCTCGTCGACCTCGTCGAACCGCGGGGTGGGGTCGGGACGGCGGGCGGCGCGTTCGGACATGCCACGACGCTACCGCCCCGGGTGGCGACGACACGATCCTCGCGACGCTGGCCCGTCTGCGCGCCGACGGCACTGCGCGCGAGACCGACGCGTAGCCTGGCGGGTCACCCCCGCTGCGCCGACGAACAGGAGTCCCGTGAGCACCACCGGACCAGATGACCAGGACACCGCCAAGCCGTCCTTCCGCGACTCCGTCACCGCCGGGCTCGTGCAGAAGGCCCTCGAGCCGCTCCTGCGCGCCGTCCGGGAGGAGGTCGCAGCCGCCCGCCGTGAGGTCAGTGCCCGTGCGAAGGGCGCGAGGACGGGCCTGGTGCTCACGGGGGCGGCGGTCGCGTTCGCCCTGACGACCCTCGTCCTGCTCGCGGGCTTCGTGGTGGCGCTCCTCGCCCTCGCGCTCCCGGTCTGGGCGGCGACGGGGATCACGCTCGTCGTGTTCGCGGTCGTCACGGGCGTCCTCGCGACCGTCGGGGTCCGCGGCATCCGCCGCGGTGTCCCGCCGGTGCCGAAGGACACCCTCCGTGCCGCGAAGGACCGCGTCGCGCGCACGTCCGACGAGGCAGCGCGCGACTGACCGCTACATCGCGAGGGTCATGCCGACCACGGCGACCGTCATCGCGAAGACCTCGCCGCTCCGGACCGCCCGACGGTCCTCCCGCGCCCACTCGTACCGCAGGAGCCACCCGCTGAACGCGCAGTAGCCGATCACGCCGGCGCCGAGGACCGCGGTGAGCGCGATGCCGTGACCAGCGTGCCCGTCGACGGCACCGGTCGCATGGCCCATCAGGAGCATCCCGGCCATCACCACCGCCGAGAGCGCGCGGTGCACGTCCATCGGTTCGGCGCGTCGCCCGTCCTGCCGACGGCGTCGAACCACCGGGAGCGGCGCGAGCAGCAGGAGGACGGTCGCCGCGAGGAGCGTCCACACCGCTCCCGCGTGCACGACCGGCAGCAGCATCGCGACGAGCATCACCGTCGCCGGGACGATCACACCGATGCGCGGCCGGTAGCGGTCACCGACGATGCAGCACACCGACGCGAACTGCGGGACGACGAGCATCGCGTCGGCGACGGTCTCGTGCACGGCGGTCATCGGTGGTCGGCGGGGCTCAGTCCTCGGAGCGGGCGGCCTTCGCGGCACGCTCCTGCTTCACCCGGGCGTTCTCGGCGTGCACCGCAGCCTGGGTCGCGCGCTCCTGCACGAGCCATTCGGGCATCTCCTGCAGCAGCGTCTTGATCTCGGCCGTGGTCAGCGGCTCGTCGACACCGGCCCGTGCGAGCCCGGAGATCGACACGCCGAGCTTCTGCGCGACGACGGGTCGCGGGTGCGGGCCGTCGCGACGGAGGTCCTCGAGCCACGCCGGCGGCTCGGTCCGGAGTTCGTCGAACGCGGTCCTGCTGATCGGCGCACCGCGGAAGGACTCCGGGGCGGCCGACAGCAGGATGCCGAGCTTCTTCGCGGCCGTCTCGGGCTTCATGGTCTGTTCCTGCGCCATGCACACCAGGGTACGGCCCCTATGCTCGGTTGCATGACCGAGGCCCTCACCATCGCCTTCGTACCGGGGGTCTCCCCCGCGAAGTGGGCCCGCGTCTGGCGCGAGCGCTTCCCCGACGTCGAGCTCCGACTGCGCCCGATCGGAGCGGACGAGGTCGACGAGACGCTCGCCGGGGAGGCCGACATGGTCTTCGCCCGCGAACCCGTCGCCGAGGTCCACAACG
The DNA here is from genome assembly GCF_001475545.1 of Curtobacterium luteum. Lineage (GTDB taxonomy): Bacteria > Actinomycetota > Actinomycetes > Actinomycetales > Microbacteriaceae > Curtobacterium > Curtobacterium luteum_A. The sequence goes on from NZ_LDQC01000027.1 coordinate 29,408, forward strand.
CGATCCCGCTGTGGACCGAGACCGCGGTCGTCGCGATGCCGAAGGACTCCTCGCTCGCCGACCGCGCCGAGGTCGACCTGACGACGACCGACGTCCACGTGGTCGACGCCGGCCCCGTGCCCGCCGACGTCGACGCGACGCTGGACCTCGTCGAGGCGAACGTCGGCGTCGCGGTCCTGCCGCAGTCGCTGTTCCGTGCGGCCAGTCGGAAGGACCTCGTCGCCCGGACGCTGGCGGGCGCACCGGGCACCCGGATCCTGCTCGCCTGGCGCACGGAGGACGCCTCCGAGAGCACGGAGGAGTTCATCGGCGTGGTGCGCGGTCGGACCGCGAACAGTTCCCGAGGCGGTCAGGACCAGCCGGGAGGCACGGATCGCGCCGACGGGACCGGCTCGCGCCCGTCTACAGCCGGCTCGGGCTCGTCATCGGGTTCCGGCTCCCGCGGTGGCAAGGCGACGGCGGCGAACAGCCGCACCACGGCCAAGCGCGGCGCCACGAAGGGCACCAGCGGGAAGACCGGCGGTGGCAAGGCCGGACGCGGCAAGGTGCAGCGCGGCATGAAGGGCAAGCCGAAGCGCGGCTCGAAGGGCAACCGGTAGGGACGCACCCCTGCGTCAGGGGATCACCGCTGCCGCCGCACGCGCGACACGGTCGCCCCGTGCCGCCTCGGCCGCGGCGCGTGCCTCGGTGACGAGTCGGGCGTCCGCCCGCACCGCCGACCCGGCGTCGAACGGCGGCTGCGGGTCGTACTCGATCTGCAGCTGGATACGCTCAGCCGCCGGCCGTCCGGCGAGCTCGCCCGCGAGCCACAGGGCCATGTCGATGCCCGCGCTCACCCCGGCCGCGGTGACGACCGCGCCGTCGTCGACGATGCGCTGCTCCACCGGGTCCGCGCCGAACGCGGCGAGCATCGGCTTCGAGGCCCAGTGGGTCGTCGCACGCTTCCCGGCGAGCAGTCCGGCCGCGCCGAGCACGAACGCGCCGGTGCACACCGACGTCACCCACGTGGCGTGCTCCGTCGTGCGACGGACGAACGCCACGACGTCCGGGTCGAGCATCGCGTCGAAGGCGCCCTCACCACCGGGGACGACGAGGACGTCCGCCGCCTGCGCGGTCGCGAACGTCGCGGTCGGCACGAGCGCCAGACCGCAGTCGCTCGGCACCGGGTCGAGGGTCGCCGCGACGTACTCGACCGCCGCGCCGGGCACCCGTGCGAGGACCTGAGCCGGTCCGGTGAGGTCGAGCTGCGTCAGGTCGGGGAAGAGCAGGAACGCGATCCGGACCTCGGCCGGGTCGTGCTCGGGACGCGCGTCGCCGGTCGTCTCCGGTTCGGGCGCCGCGGTGTCGACCGGCACCTCGACGTACTCGGCGCCGATCGGGTGCACCGGGACCGTCCGAGGTCGGTTCGGGGCAGGGTCCGGTTCCGAGGTCATGCCCCGACCGTAGCCCCGCCCGTGCTCCGGGGACCGCTCAGCTCCAGATGCCCGAGCTCCCGCGCCGGTGACTGCCGAGCAGGTGCGTGTCGACGATGCCGATCGCCTCCATCAGTGCGTACATCGTGGTCGGCCCGACGAAGGCGAACCCGCGCTTCCGGAGCGCCTTCGAGAGCGCCACGGACTCGTCGGACTTCGTGGGGACGTCGGCGAACGTGACGGGCTCGGGCGTCCGCTCCGGCCGGAAGGACCACACGAAGTCGGCCAGTCCACCGTCCTGACGCAGGGCGATCGTCGCGTTCGCGTTCGTGATCGTCGCGAGGATCTTCGCCCGGTTCCGGACGATGCCCGCGTCGGCCATGAGCCGCGTGACGGCGTCCTCCCCGAACCCGGCGACGGTGTCGGGGTCGAAGTCCGCGAACGCGCTGCGGAACGCCGGACGCTTCGCGAGGATCGTCCGCCAGGACAGCCCGGACTGGAACGCCTCGAGCGACAGGCGCTCGAACACCCCCCGCTCGTCACGGACGGGCATCCCCCACTCGGTGTCGTAGTAGCCGCGCAGCAGCTCGTCGGTGGACGCCCACACCGGCCGCGCGAGCCCGTCCGCTCCGACGACGAGGGACGGCTGGATCTCGGGCGGTTCAGTGCTCACGCTCCCATCCTGTCGCCCGCCCCCGACACCGCTGTGCGCGCACACTGCTACTCGCCCGTCGGGCCGTCCTGCATCACGGTCTGGTCCATCCAGACGTGCTCCCAGCGGTGACCGTCGGGATCGGTGAAGCTCCGCTGGTACATGGAGCCGAGGTCCATCTCGGGACGGTCCTCGTGTCCTCCGGCCATGACCGCGGCGTCGACGACCCGGTGCACGTCGTCCTTCGAGTCGGCGCTGAGGGAGTTGATCACCTCGATCGTGTCCGGCCCGGCGATGGCCTTGTCGGTGAACTCGGCGAACTTCGCGTGGGTGAGGAGCATCACGTACACGGTGTCGCTCACCACGGCGCACGCGGCGGTCTCGTCGGTGAAGTCGGGGTCGATCGTGTAGCCGAGGGCCTCGTAGAAGGACTTCGACCGGTCGAGGTCGGCGACCGGCAGGTTGATGAACACCATCGTGGGCATGAGGGCTCCTTCGCTCCCCCAGAACCTCTCGCAGACTTCGTCCCGCGGCAAGTACGGTCTGAACGCAGAACGTTCGTGATACGCAATATGCTGCCATCATGCACCGCGCGTACTGCGACGAATCAGAGCCTGGTGGCGGACTCGACCACTGCACGTACATCCTGGCCGCGGTGATCGTGGACGACTCCGAGCGTGACGCCCTCCGAAGTGCCGTCGAGCGACTCCGGCCGGCACGCATGAAGAAGTTGCACTGGTACGAGGCGATCGAGGTGCAACGCCACACCTGGCGTGGTCTCCTGAGGCTCGCGGTGGCGACGATCATCGTCCGGTACGACGGCTCGCCTGCTCGTGCGGAACGTCGTCGCCGACGCTGCCTCGAGCGCCTGGTGTTCGAGCTGGAGTCGCGAGCGGTCCGCCACGTGACGATCGAGTCTCGCGGACCGGCACTCGACCGCGCCGATCGCAGAGTGCTCGATGCGTTCCGAACGCACGGGGTCGGCCGATCGATCGTGTGGGATCACGCTCGCGGCGATGGCGAACCCCTGCTGGCTCTCGCGGACATCGCGTGCGGCTCACGCGGAACACTGAGGGATGAGCACCTCGACGTGACCGAGATCACCGTCGCGTGAAGAAGCGGGGCGGAAAGCGCTGATCCCCGGGCCCCGCGCTCGCTGCAGGTAATCCGGGGACCACTTCCGACCGAGAGCACTCGATCGACATATCAATACTAAGACCGCACCCGCCCGACTGTCAACGCTACGCGACCCTGACGCCCGCGTGAGCGGCGGGGCGGAGGCCCCGGTGCCTCCAGGCCGCAGTCCCGACGACCGACGGCCGCCCGCCGGAGCGGACGGCCGTCGAGCCGGTGCGCTGTGTCAGGCGAGTTCGCGACCCTCGCCGGCCGCCTTCTGGTGCTCCTCGGCCTCGGCTTGGCCGATGATGTCCGCAGCGGGCACCGGGTTCAGCCGGTCCCAGAGGAAGAACAGCAGCCCGCCGACGAGCAGGGAGAGCCCGACCCACAGGTTGATGTGGATGCCGCCGGTCTTCTCCGGGTCGGTGCCGTAGTTGACGATCCCGACGATCGTCGTGATCACGCCGTAGACCACGAAGAGGCCTCCGAGGATGCGGCGCAGGTCGAGTCGGCGGGTGGAACGGACGAGGGCCTGCTGCTCCTCGGTCATCGTGGTGGTGTCGTCACGCATGAGCGATCTCCTTCGAGCGGATCAGAGGAACGGGAGGTAGAGGGCGACGCACAGCACGAGCGCGACGGTCCCGAGGAGGGCCGGCGAGCGGTACCAGGCGGTGTCGGTCGCGACGGCCCCGGCGGTCATGTCGATCTTGCCGACGCCGTAGACGAGCCCGCCGAGCTCCGACACGTCCTTTGGCTTCGTGGCGAGCGACACGGCCACGGCGACGACGAGCACCGTGACGAAGGAGATGATCGCGCCGTAGAGCGTCTCGGCGGTCGCGGTGGCGAACAGGTCCGGGTTCACCAGGTAGGCGATCCAGGTGATCGTCGGCGCGATGATGCCGAGGATGTAGCCCCACAGTGCCCCGGCGGTGGTCATCCGCTTCCAGAGGAGCCCGAGGATGAACACGCCGAACAGCGGTGCGTTGAAGAACGAGAACAGCGTCTGCATGTAGGTCATGATGTTGCCGGCCTGCGCGGCGAGGAACGCGGTGCCGATGCCGACGAGGACGCCGATGACCGTGACCCAGCGCCCGGTCTTCAGATAGTGCAGGTCGGGCATGTTCGGCTTGATGTAGCGCTGCCAGATGTCGTACGTGAAGACGGTGTTGAACGACGAGACGTTCGCGGCCATGCCCGCCATGAACGAGGCGAGCAGACCCGTGACGGCGATGCCGAGCACACCGGTCGGCAGGTACATCTGGATGAGCTTCGGGATCGCGTCGTTGTAGGTGAGCGCACCCGAGGCGAACTGGTTGCCGACGACGGCCGCGGCGATGAGGCCGGGGATCACGACGATGAACGGGATGAAGAGCTTCGGGATCGCGGCGATCAGCGGGGTGCGGCGCGCGGCCGACATGTTCTTCGCCGAGAAGGCGCGCTGGACCTCGGTGAAGTTCGTCGTCCAGTAGCCGAACGAGAGCACGAAGCCGAGGCCGAGCACGATCGCGAGCCAGTTCGCACCGATCGGGTTGGTGACGTCGCCGGTGCCGGTGCCCGCCCACGCCTGGAGGTGCTGCACGCCCTGCGTCTGCTTGATCGCCTCGGTCAGGCCGCCCCACCCGCCGACGCGGTGGAGGCCGACGATCGTCAGCGGCACGAGACCGGCGATGATCACGAAGAACTGCATGACCTCGTTGTAGATCGCGCTGGAGAGGCCGCCGAGCGTGATGTACGCGAGGACGAAGGCGGCGGAGACGAGGATCGCGAGCCACTCCGGCCAGCCGAGCATCGCCTCGATGACGATCGCCATCGCGTAGAGGTTGATGCCGGCGATGAGGACGTTCGACACCGCGAAGGCGATCGAGTTCACCAGGTGCGGGGCCTTGCCGAAGCGGCGGAGCATGAACTCCGGGACGCTCCGGACCTTCGAGCCGTAGTAGAACGGCATCATCACGAGGCCGAGGAACACCATCGCCGGCACCGCGCCGATGAGGTAGTAGTGCAGGGTCGCCATGCCGATCTGGGCACCGTTCGCCGCCATGCCCAGGATCTCGGTCGCGCCGAGGTTCGCGGACACGAACGCGAGGCCCGTGATCCAGGCCGGCATCGACCGTCCGGACAGGAAGAAGTCCATGCTCGTGCGGACCTGCCGCCGGGCGGTGAACCCGATGCCGATCACCACCGCGAAGTACACGATGATCATCAAGTAGTCGACCCAGCCCAAGTCGAGCCGGATCCCGCTGTTCGCTGCCGCGAGAACCATTCACACTCCACGTCGATGTGTTGCAGCCGACAACTCCTCCGGCCCGGACGGAGACGCTACACCGATTTGTGACCGTTCACATAGCCGAGGCATGCATCACCTCGGCATGCCCGCTCGATCCTGTGGCCGCGGCCCGTCGGTAGGCTCGGCGCATGACCGCACCGCGCATCCTCGTGCTCAACGGCCCGAACCTCGACATCCTCGGCCGTCGAGACCCGGCGCAGTACGGCACGACGACGCTCGCTGAGATCGAGGCCATCGTGCACACCGAGGCGGCGGTCCACGAGCTCGAGGCCGACTTCCGACAGACGAACCGCGAGGGCGAGCTCGTCGAGTGGCTGCACGAGGCGCTCGACGACTTCGTCGGCGTGGTGATCAACCCCGCTGCCTACGCGCACACATCGGTCGCGCTGCACGACGCGGTCGAGGCCCTCACCGTCCCGGTCGTCGAGGTGCACCTGTCGAACACGTGGAAGCGCGAACCGTTCCGGCACGTCGACCACGTCGCGACCGCGGCGACGGCGGTCATCGCCGGCGCGGGCGCCGACGGGTACCGGCTGGCCGTCGCGCACGTCGCGTCCCTGGTCGCGGACCCGACCGACTGACGGCCTGGAGGCACGGTGCGGGCCCGCCCCGCGCCTCCCGTCCGCCTGCTGGTCGCGTCCGGCACGCCCGCGGCGGGCGCCGACAGCGGCCGCTCCGGCGGGCGCTGCCCGAGACTCGGCCTGGCGGACACTTCCGCGGCTGCGGCGCCACGAACGTGTCCGCGGAGCCGAGACTCGGTGCGGCGCGGCGCGGGCCGCTAGAACTCGGCGGGGCGGCGCACGTCCGCGATGCCCGCGGTGGCGAGGCCTCCGCGGATGATCGGCAGCGCGCGCCGGACTGCCTGGTCGATGCGCAGCTCGAGGTCGACGCTCGCGATGTCGTAGCCGCCCTCGCGCTTGGTGAAGTCGCGCTCGTTGCCGAACACGCCGAGCGGCAGGGTCGTCGACTGGAAGAAGCCGAACAGCGGGCGCATCTGGTGCTCGACGAGCAGGGCGTGCCGGTCACTGCCGCCCGTGGCGGTCAGGAGCACCGGGGTGTCGACGAGGTCGTACTGCCCGACCCAGTCGAAGAAGAGCTTGAAGGCGCCGGAGTACGCAGCCCGGAACGCGGGGCTGCCGGCGACGAGGACGTCGGCCGACTCGACGAGTTCGAGGGCACGGATCGTCTCGGGGGCCATCGCCTCCCGTGAGCCCGCCGCACCGAGGTCCGCGAGGAGCGGCCCGATCTCCACGGTCTCGGTCCGGGCGTCCTCGAACTCCTGCCCGAGGCGCGCGACCGTGGCCGCGACCAGGGTCGAGGTCCGTGACGGGTCCGACGGGCTGCCGCTGACGCCGACGACGAGTGCTGCGCTCATGTCCAAGATGCTCACACGCACCGCTCCTCCGCGGTGCGCGTGTGACGGCATGTGTCGGGGAGCCCTGCCAGCGCGCGACGGGTAGCGTCCGGTCGATGCAGACGTTCCTGCCGTACGCCGACTTCCGCGCCTCGGCCGAGGTGCTCGACGACCGTCGGCTCGGCAAGCAGCGCGTCGAGACCCTGCAGGTGATGCGGGCGCTGACGCTTCCGGGCTACGGCTGGCAGAACCACCCGGTGACGGCGATGTGGCGCGGCTACCGGCCGGCGCTCATGGCCTACCAGGACGCGACGTGCGCGGTGTGGGTCGAACGCGGACACCCCGACACCTGCCGCGACAAGACCGTGGCGGACCTGGCACTCGTCCCCGAGGACCTCGAGGCCTACGCCTCGGGTGACTTCGCGGTGCCGCCGTGGAACGAGGACGAGGCGCTGCACCGCTCGCACCGGTCGAAGCTGCTGCACAAGGCACCGGAGTTCTACCGGCCGGTGTTCCCGGACGACCCCGACGACCTGGCCTACGTCTGGCCGGGCACGGTCGCGGCACCCGTGCGCGACTGACGACACCGGGCCCGCCGTGGGCGTCAGGGGGACGGCGTCGCAGGGTCGACGCCACGCCCACGGCGGGTCGCGGTGTGCGGCGGGGCACGACGACAGGGGGATGTCGTGCCCCGCGCCGGACGCAGATCAGGGGGTCGCGTCCGGCTGGGTGCACCACCGACCCACAGGGGGACGGGTCCGGCGGTGCTGGTCCGGTGGAGCCGTACTTCAGAGGGGGTGTTCGGTGTCCTCTCGGTACCGGTCCGATTCGGTCGGTGCAGGCATCGACCGGTGCTCAGGGGTGGTCACGGCTGCTCGGTCGACCGCCGGCCGGATCATCGGGAGCAGGGCGCTCCCGACGGTCGCGAGGGCACCGACGACGGCGACGACCGCGAGGGGTCCGGCGCCGAGGTCGTGCTGGGCGGCCACGACGAGCGCGAGCACGGTCGCAGGTGCGGGGAGGAGCTGGACTGCCCGGAAGCGGTCCTCCCGCCGGACCCGAGTCGTGATCGCGTTTGCCATGCGGACAGCCTGACGCACTTCGTCGGTCCGCAAAAGGGGGGACACGACCCCACTCATGGAGTAGAACGTCTAGTACACCCCGCCCGAGCCGCCGTGGCGGTCGGCTCAGGCCAGTGCGCGCACCGCGGCGACCGCGTCCCGCACGGCACCGACGACGACCGGTACGTCCGACGACGCGAGGGACCCGTCGAAGGTCAGCCGCACCGCCGACCGGGCCGTGTCCTCGTCGAGCCCGAGCGCCGTGAGGACGTGCGACGCTTCCGTGCTGCCCGCCGCACACGCGCTCCCCGACGACGACACGACGTCCCGCTGCTCGAGCTCGAGCAACACCGTCTCCCCGTGCACCCCCGGGAAGCAGAACGACGCGTGCCCCGGGAGCCGCGACGTCCGCGATCCGGTCACGATCGCCCCCGGCACGGCCGCGAGCACCCCGTCCAGCACGGCGTCCCGTGTCGCGGTCGCCCGGGCCGCGGCCTCCGACCGCTCCTCCGCGTGGAGCGCCAGCGCGGTGGCCACCGCGACCGCGCCGGCGACGTCCTCCGTCCCGGAGCGTCGTCCGCGTTCCTGCCCGCCGCCGTGCAGGAGCGGCTCGAGCGGTGTCCCGGCACGCACGACGAGGACGCCGGACCCCTTCGGCGCGCCGAACTTGTGACCGGAGAGGGAGACCGCGTCGGCTCCGGTGTCCCCCGGCCCGACCGGCAGCCACGGCGCGGACTGCACGGCGTCGGTGTGGAACCGGGCGCCCACGCCGTGCGCCACCGCGGCGAGCGCTCGGATGTCCTGGACGGTACCGACCTCGTTCGACGCGTGCGCGATCGAGACGAGCGTGGTGTCCGGACGGAGTGCGTCCGCGAGCACGTCCGCGTGCACGACGCCGTCGCGGTCCACCGGCAGCACGGTCACCTCGAAGCCGTGGTGGCGCTCCAGGTAGCGGCAGCTCTCGAGCACCGCCTCGTGCTCGATCGCGCTCGTGACGACGTGCCGGCCGCGGGGCGCCGCGAGTGCGATGCCCTTGACGGCCGTGTTCGCCCCCTCGGTGCCGCCGGTCGTGAAGACGACCTCGGCCGGCCGGCAGCCGAGGACACGGGCCGCCGCCGACCGGGCGTCGGCGAGGCCCCGGGCGGCGGCGTCCCCCACGCCGTGGGTCGACGAGGGGTTGCCGAACGTGCCGGTCAGGTACGGCCACATCGCCTCGAGCACCTCGCGGCGGACGGGCGTCGTGGCAGCGCGGTCCAGGTAGAACACGTCAGGCCGAGACGGCGACGTCGAGCCCGAGGTCGAGTGCGCGTGCCGAGTGCGTGAGCGCCCCCACCGAGATGACGTCGACCCCGGTGGCGGCGATCGCGGCGACGGTGTCGAGGTTCACCCCGCCCGAGGCCTCGACCAGCGCGCGGCCGGCGACCACCGCGACGCCCTCGACGAGCTCGTCCGGGCCGAAGTTGTCGAGCATGATCGTGTCGACACCGGCCGCGACGACCGGTTCGACCTGGTCGACGCGGTCCACCTCGACCTCGAGGTGCACCGTGTGCCCGAGCCGCTGTCGGGCGGCCCGCACCGCGTCCCCGATCTCGATGCCGCTCGCCAGGAGCACCGCGAGGTGGTTGTCCTTCGCCATCACGGCGTCCGACAGCGAGGTCCGGTGGTTCCGTCCACCGCCGCACCGGACCGCGTACCGCTCGAGGGCGCGGAGCCCCGGGGTGGTCTTCCGGGTGTCGACGATGCGCGCCGAGGTGCCCGCGACGGCCGCCACGTACGCAGCGGTGAGCGTGGCGACGCCGGACATCCGCTGCACGAGGTTGAGGGCGACCCGCTCCGCACGGAGCACCGAGCGCGCCGGTCCCGACACCGTCACGAGGGCGTCCCCGGCGACGAACCGGGTGCCGTCGGTCACGTGCACCTCGGCCACGATCGACGGGTCCACCGCGTGCATGACGGCGACGAAGACGCCGCCGCCGCTCAGCACGCCTGGTTCGCGCGCCGAGAGGGTGGCGGTCGCCGTGGCGGCGAGCGGGATGAAGGCCTCGCTGGTGACGTCGCCCCACGGGGCGTCCTCCTCGAGCGCGGTGTCGATCACGCGGCGGAGCGCGTGGTGCGGGATCGTGCCCGGATCGAGGACGGCGGCTCGGTCGGGGACGGCGGTGGTGTCGGTCATGCGGGTACCTCCTGCGGGACGGCCGCGGGTCGGAGGACCCAGCCGTTCGGTCGTGCGGCTCGGGGATCGGTGTCGGGGTGGTCGGTCCGGGCGTGCGCGCCGCGGGACTCGGTGCGGGCCTCGGCGGCGCGGGCGGTCAGCCGGGCGAGGTCGAGGAGGGCGCGGTCCTCGTGCTCGCGGACGCCGGTGGGCGACGCCACGGCGAGGTGGTCGAGGTCGCGGCGGGCGCTCGCGAGCCCGGTCGCGTCGCGGAGGAGCCCGACACGGTCCGTCATGACGGTCTGCACCGCCTGACGGACGTCCGCAGCGCCGGTGCGGTGATCCGGGCCTCCCGTCCGGTCCTGCCGGGAGGCACGGGTCTCGTCCGCCGCGTCGGTGACGGTCACGACGTCCAGCGTCGCGTCGCCGCGCAGGCGGACCCGGCCGGGTCGCGGTGCGCCGAGCGCGTCCGCGGCGCGGACCGCGAAGACGAGGCCCTCCAGCAGCGAGTTCGAGGCGAGCCGGTTCGCGCCGTGGACCCCGGTGCAGGCGACCTCGCCGACCGCGAGCAGTCCGGGAAGGCTCGTGCGTCCTTCCGCGTCGGTGGCGATGCCGCCCATGGCGTAGTGGGCTGCGGGGGCGACGGGGACGCCCTCGCGGGTCCAGTCGAGCCCGGCGGCGCGCGTGGCGCGGGTGAGGCCGGGGAACCGTCGGACGAGGAAGTCCGGGTCGAGGCCGGTGGCGTCGAGGAGCACCGGTGCGCCGCCCTGGTCGCGGACGACGGCGGCGATGCCCCGGGCGACGACGTCACGCGGGGCGAGTTCGGCGTCCGGGTGGAGACGGGTCATGAAGCGGTCACCGCGGGCGTCGCGGAGCACGGCACCCTCGCCGCGGACGGCCTCGGACACGAGCCCGCCGTCCGGCACGGCCAGGCGGGTCGGGTGGAACTGGACGAACTCGACGTCGGCCAGGACGGCTCCCGCGCGCCACGCCGCGGCCTGGCCGTCCCCGGTCGCGACGAGCGGGTTCGTGGTCTCGCGGTAGAGGTGTCCCGCGCCGCCCGACGCGAGGACGACCGCGTCGGCGTCGAGCCGTCGCGGTTCGCCGAGGAGGTCCAGGACGTCGAGGCCGACGACCGCGCCTTCCCGGACCACGAGGTCGACGAGGCAGGTGCGCTCGAGGATCGTGACGTGGCGGCGGTGCAGGGCGTCCGCCAGGGTCCGCTCGATCGCCGCACCGGTCGCGTCACCGTCGGCGTGGACGACCCGCCAGCGGCCGTGTGCGGCCTCGCGTCCGCGGGCGAGGTCGTCGCCGTGGCGGTCGAGGCTCGCGCGGTCGGTGGTGCGGTCGAACGGCACGCCGAGCGCGAGCAGGTCGCGGACACGGGCGGGTCCGTCGGTGCAGAGCACCTCGACGGCGCGGGCGTCGGCGCTGCCGGCGGCGGCGACGTGCGTGTCCGCCTGGTGCAGGGCGGCGGAGTCGTCCGCGCCGAGCGCCACGGCGACCCCGCCCTGGGCGTACCGGGTGGCGCCGTCGGTCAGCGTGCCCTTCGTCACGAGGGTGACGTCGTGGCGGCTGCTCGCGCGGATCGCGGCGGTGAGCCCGGCGATCCCGGACCCCACGATGACGACGTGCACGGTGTGCTCCTCCCGTCCCTGCGGCCCGGGCGTCAGCCGCGGGGCCTGGCCGCGAGCATGCGCTCGAGGGCGACCTTCGCGTCGGCCTGCACGTCGGCGGGCACGACGATCTCGTTGAGGACCTCACCGCGGACGAGTGCCTCGAGCACCCAGGCCAGGTAGCCGGGGTGGATCCGGTACATCGTCGAGCACGGGCAGACCACCGGGTCGAGGCAGAAGATCGTGTGCTGCGGGTACTCCGCCGCGAGCCGGTTCACCATGTTGATCTCGGTGCCGATCGCGAAGGTCGTCGGCTCGGTCGCGGCCGCCACGGTCTTCCGGATCAGGTCGGTGCTGCCCGCGTGGTCCGCCGCGTCGACGACCGCCATCGGGCACTCCGGGTGGACGATGACCTGCACGCCGGGGTGCTCACGGCGCGCCTGCTCGATCTGGTCGACCGTGAAGCGCCGGTGCACCGAGCAGAACCCGTGCCAGAGGACCACCCGTGCGTCGAGCAGCGTCTCGACGTCGTTGCCGCCGAGGGCCTTCCGCGGGTTCCACATCGGCATGAGGTCCGTGCTGATGCCCATCGCCTTCGCCGTGTTGCGGCCGAGGTGCTGGTCAGGGAAGAACAGGACGCGCTGCCCACGCTCGAACGCCCACTCCAGGACGGTCGCGGCGTTGGAGCTCGTGCACACGATGCCGCCGTTCCGTCCGCAGAACGCCTTGAGGTCCGCCGCGGAGTTCATGTAGGTGACGGGGATGACCGGCACGCGACCGTCGGCGTCCAGCTCGGTGCCGTACACCGCCGTGAGCTCGGCCCAGGCCTGCTCGACACTGTCGATGTCCGCCATGTCGGCCATCGAGCAGCCGGCGGCGAGGTTCGGCAGGATGACCCGCTGGTCGTCGCGCGCGAGGATGTCCGCCGTCTCCGCCATGAAGTGGACGCCGCAGAACACGATGGCCTCGGCGTCGGGCTTCGTCAGGGCGGCGTTGGCGAGCTGGAACGAGTCGCCGAGGAAGTCCGCGTGCCGGACGACCTCGTCCCGCTGGTAGAAGTGCCCGAGGACCACGACCCGGTCCCCGAGGGTGGCCTTCGCGCGCTCGATGCGCTCGTGCAGTTCCTCGTCGCTCGCGGTCTTGTACTCGTCGGGGATGCCGCCCTGCCGAGGAGCCCCGGTCGGGATGACGTCGGACATGGACGAGCCCGGGCCGTAGCCGGGCCGGGAGTCGAAGTCCCACGTGGGCATCGCGAGGTCCGGCGTGCACGTGCTGCCGGCGGCCCCGCCGTTGGAGATGAGCTCGATCGTGGTCGCGATGGACACGGTGGTTCCTATCGGTTCGTTGGCTGCTCGGCCCGCTGCAGTGGACCGTTGTCCGCGTAGGCGAGGTCGGGGTTGGAACGGTAGAGCCGGGCCGGACGGTGGCGGCCCCCGCTCGTGGTCTCGTCGGTGGGCAGGACGGCATCGGTCTTCTCGACCTGTCGCCGGAAGTTCGCGGGGTCGAGCGCCCGCCCGAGCACGGCCTCGTAGACGCCACGGAGCTCGGCGAGGGTGAAGCGGTCGCCGAGGAACGCCTGGGCGATCCGGGAGTACGACACCTTGTTCCGGAGCCGCCACAGCGCGTACTCGACGATGCGGTCGTGGTCGAAGGCGAGCGGCGGGTGCTCGTCCGCGAGGAACCAGCGGACGTTCCAGTCGTCGGGCACGACGTTCGCCTCGTCCGGGTGCACGAGGGCCCAGTACACGATCGACACGACCCGGCTCGGGGAGCGGTCGACGTCGCCGAACGCGTAGAGCTGCTCGAGGTACCGCGGTTGCACGTTCGTGGTCTCCCGGAGGCGCGCTGCGGCGGAGTCCTCGAGCCCCTCGTCCGGCTGCACCCACCCGCCCGGGAGCGCCCACGAGCCCTCGTACGGCTCAGCGACCCGACGCACGAGCGGCATCCACAGCGCCGGCGCACCCGTGTCGGGGTGCGGGCGCAGCGCCACGATCACGGTGGAGACCGCGACGCGGATGGGGAGCTCGGAAGTTAGTGTCATGTTGACTCGAAGTGTTCGGGTTGCGATGACTCTATCACCGGGTTTCACGAGTCGGTAACACCGCCGAAAACTCGTCCGGGGAGCGCACGCCTACGGTGATGGCATGACGACGGTGACGAGGATGCACGCGGTGGTGTCGGGCACGGTGCAGGGGGTCGGTTTCCGGTACTGGACGGCGCGGAAGGCCGACGGGCTCGACCTCGTCGGGTACGCGCGGAACCTCTTCGACGGGACGGTCGAGGTCGAGGCGGAGGGACCGTCCGCCGCGGTCGACCGGCTCATGGACCTGCTGCACAGCGGGCCACCGTCGGCCGAGGTGACCGAGGTGTCGCTCCGGCCGGTCATCCCGCACGGTGACACCGAGGGTTTCGCGATCCTGCACTGAGCGGTACGCGCGGGCCGCGCGTCGCAGCCCGCGCGTCGCAGCCCGCGGTCGCTGCCCGCGGGTCGCGGCTCGGACTCGCCGGTGTCGGACGCAAGCGGAATAATCGAATCCGTTCAGGCGGTTGCCCTGTCTGCGCTCCGGCGCCCCCTCGTCCCGTACGTCGCGATCCACCAGGAGCCCCGCATGACCCAGGCCGTCGATTCCGCGCCCCGCACCGGGAGCGTGACGCAGCCGTCCCCCGGTGAGACCCGCCTCGTCATCGGGCTCCTGCTCGTCTCCGCGTTCGTGGTCATCCTGAACGAGACGATCATGGGCGTCGCGCTCCCCCGACTCATGGACGACCTCGGCATCAGCGCGGCCACCGGTCAGTGGCTGACGACGGGCTTCCTCCTCACGATGGCCGTCGTGATCCCGATCACCGGCTTCCTGCTGCAGCGGTTCAACACGCGACCGGTGTTCGTGTGGGCGATGAGCCTGTTCTCCGCCGGCACGCTGATCGCGCTCCTCGCCCCGGGCTTCACGATGCTGCTCGTCGGGCGCATCGTGCAGGCGAGCGGGACGGCGATCATGATGCCGCTCCTCATGACGACGGTGCTCACGCTCGTCGAGCCGGCGCACCGCGGACGCGTGATGGGCAACATCTCCATCGTCATCTCCGTCGCCCCGGCGGTCGGCCCGACGATCTCCGGACTGATCCTCAACGCGTTCTCGTGGCGCTGGCTCTTCGGCTTCGTGCTCCCGATCGCGATCGCCGCGTTGATCCTCGGCATGGTCAAGGTCCGCAACGTGTCCATCCCGCGGAAGGCCCCGATCGACGTGCTCTCCGTCGTGCTGTCGGCCTTCGCGTTCGGCGGGCTCGTCTACGGGCTGTCGAGCATCGGCGAGGCGGGATCGACCGGCCCCCTCGTGCCGATCGTGTCGCTGGTGGTCGGCGTGGTGGCCCTCGCGGTCTTCGTGCTCCGCCAGACCCGCCTGCAGCGCAGCGACTCGGCCCTGCTCGATCTCCGGACCTTCCGCACCGCCGGGTTCACCATCCCGATCGTCGCGATGGTCGTCAGCTTCATGGCGATGTTCGGCACGCTCATCCTGCTGCCCATCTACCTCGAGCGCGTGCTCGGGCTCGAGGTCCTGCAGGTCGGCCTCCTGCTGCTCCCGGGCGGGCTGATCATGGGGCTGCTGTCGCCGGTCGTCGGTCGCGTCTACGACCGCCGCGGCCCGCGGGTGCTGCTCATCCCCGGCTCGATCATCGTCAGTGCCGTGCTCTGGGCGCTGTCGACCGTCGGCACCGGCACGAGCGTGTGGTTCGTCCTCGGTGCGCACGTCGTCCTGAGCATCGGGCTGGCACTCACGTTCACGCCGCTCTTCACGTCGGCACTCGGCGGGCTGCCCCCGAAGCTCTACTCGCACGGCAGCGCGGTGCTCGGCACCGCCCAGCAGCTCGCGGGCGCAGCAGGCACGGCGCTCTTCGTGACCCTGCTCACCATCGGTGCGGCGGGCGCGGCGAGCACCGGCGCGGCGGACGTCGCCTCGGCCACCGCGACGGGCGTGAAGACCGCGTTCCTGGTCGGGGCGGTCATCTCCCTCGCCGGCATCGTGACCGCGTCGATGGTCCGTCGCCCGAAGAACCCGGAGGGCACCCCCGCTCCGTCGATGCACTGACGGCCGCGCTCCCCCCGCGGCTGTCGGCGGCGCGTGGCATCGTGGGCGACATGCGGTCGACGACGAGCGAGCTGAACTGGTCCGGCACGGTCACCTACACGGCGGAGCGCGTCGTCCGGCCCGGGTCCGTCGCCGAGGCCGCCGAGGTCGTCGCACGCTCGCCACGGGTGCACGGGCTCGGAACCCGGCACTCGTTCAACGACGTCGCGGACACCTCGGGGGTGCTGCTCGACCTCACGGGTGTCCCGACCGACCTCGTCATCGACGCCGGTGCACGGACCGCGACGATGGGCGCCGGGACCCGCTACGGACTCGTCGCCCCGGAGATCGACCGCGCTGGGTTCGCCCTGCACAACACGGGTTCCCTCCCCCACATCTCCGTCGGCGGGGCGGTCGCCACCGGCACGCACGGCTCCGGCACGACGCTCGGTTCGCTGAGCACGGCCGTCCGTTCGCTCGAGCTGATCGGCCCGGACGGCGGTCTCCGCACCGTGCACCGCGACGACACTGGGTTCGCGGGCACGGTCCTCCACCTCGGACTGTTCGGCATCGTGACCAGGGTCACGCTCGACCTCCAGCCCACCTACGACATGCGGCAGGACTCGTACGGCCCGATGCCGTGGGACGTCTTCACCGCGCACGTCGCCGAGGTCCACGCGGCCGGCTACTCGGTCTGCTCGTACACGGTCTTCGGCGACGAGATCAGCGACGTGCTCATGAAGTCCCGCGTCGCCCACGGGGCCGTCGACGTCGCCGTGCCGGAGCACCTCCTCGGTGCACCGAAGCGGCCGGGGACACCGGGTGACGGCCACCACACCGCCCGCGACGGGTCGGTCGGCCCGTGGTGGGACCGCCTGCCGCACTTCCCCATCGAGTCGGTCCCGAGCGTCGGGTCAGAGGTCCAGAGCGAGCACTTCGTCCCGCTCCGGCACGCGGCGGCAGCCCTCGACGCCGTCCGGACGATGGCGGACCGCATCCAGCCACACCTGCACGTGTGCGAACTCCGGACCATGGCGGCCGATCCGTTCTGGCTGAGCCCGACCCAGGGCGAGGACGTGCTCTGCATCGCCTTCACCTGGAGGAAGCACCCGGCCGAGGTCGCCGCGCTCCTGCCCGACCTCGAGGGCCTGCTCGCCCCCTTCGACGGGCGGCCGCACTGGGGGAAGATGAGCTCCCTGGACGGCGAGGCCATCGCCGGGCTGTACCCGCGCCTCCCGGCCGTCCGCGACCTGGTCCGCGCCGCGGACCCGGACCGCGTCTTCGGCTCCGCCTTCGCCGAGCGCGTCCTCGGAGTCTGACGGACGGCACGCTGACGGCGGGCGGGCGGGCGGCCGCCGACCGGCCGACGCAGCCGGGAGGCTCGTCCCGGCACCGACCCGCTCCTCACGCCAGCGGCGTCACCGTCTTCGTCTCCCCGTCCCAGAAGCGGACACCGCCCACCTCGAGCACCTCGGGCAGCGGTGCCCGCCGGAGCGCCGCCAGGGCCCGCGGGAGATCGGCGTCCCGGACCCGGCGGGCGAACGACAGGTGGGGCGACCACGCGCCCGGCAACGAGGTGTCGACGCCACCGGGAGCGGCTCGGTGCACGGCCTCGTGGAAGGCCGCGAGCGCGTGGTCGACGACGACGGCCCGGACGAGGACGGACCGCTCCGGGCCGGCCGGGAAGAGCAGGACGCCACCGAGTCGGAGCGTCGGGGGCGCGGGCGCGTCGAACCGGGGCGGGACGAGCAGGTCCGGACCGGCAGCGAGGGTGACGTGCGGCGCGTTCGAGTCCGACACGTGCCGACCGAGGCTCGGCAGGTCTTCCGCGATCAACTCGTCCCACACGGCACGCACGGCTGCGTCCGCGGCCGGGGACAGGACGAGTTCGATGCTCCGCACCCGTCCGAGTGAACCGGACCGCGCTGTCACACGGCTGTAACACGGCGGAACGCAACTCGCGACCCGCGCTGGTCACCGGTCACACTCGACGGACGCCGCGGACCACCGCGACACCGACCACCGCACCGCTCACCCCACGAGGAGCACCATGTCCGCACCTGCCCTGCCCCAGAAGCCGAAGGGCAAGCGTCCGATCGGCTGGATCATCGCTGCGGCCGTCGTCGTCGTGGCGATCGTCGTCGCCGTGATCGTCGGTGCCGTCCGCGCCGGTGGCGACGGAGGAGCCGGTGCCGCTGGTGAGGGCGCCGCGAAGACCGTGAAGATCGGTGTCGCGGACAAGGCGCTGCCGTACTGGAAGACCTACACGAAGCTCGCGAAGGACGAGCTGAACGTCACCGTGCAGCTCGTGAACTTCTCCGACTACTCGCTGCCGAACCCTGCGCTCAAGGACGGCCAGGTCGACATCAACCAGTTCCAGCACATCCAGTACCTCGCGGACTACAACACCACCTCGAACGACGACCTCCAGCCGATCGGCTCGACGGCCGTCTACCCGCTGCCGCTCTACGCGACGAAGTACGACAGCGCCTCGGCCCTGCCGGCGGACGCGAAGGTCGCGATCCCGAACGACGCGATCAACCAGGCGCGCGCCCTCCTCGTGCTGCAGGACGCGAAGCTCCTCACGCTGAAGAACGGCGGGACCCCCTTCTCGACCACCGCTGACATCGAGACCCACAAGGTCGACGTGCAGACCCTCGACGCATCGCAGACCGCGAACGCGCTGCAGCAGGGCTCCGTCGCCGCGGCCGTCGTGAACAACAACTTCGCGACCAGTGCCGGCCTGCCGGTCGAGGACGTCATCTCGAAGGACGACCCGTCGAGCGCCAGCGCCGCTCCGTACGTCAACGTGTTCGCCGTCCGGAACGCCGACAAGGACGACACGACCTACCTGGCCCTCGCGAAGCTGTTCCAGGACAGCGCCGTGCAGAAGGCGTTCAAGCAGGACTACCCGCAGGCCGTCGCGCGCAACGTGAGCGCGACGAAGCTGCAGAGCGAGCTCGCGACCGTCGAGCAGGACGCGAAGGCGGCCAAGCAGTAGTGCCCGCGCTCGTCGAACTCCGCGGCGTCTCGAAGCACTACCGCCGCGCCGACACCGGCGAGAGCGTCACCGCGGTCGAGGACGTCTCCCTGGACGTGCACCAGGGCGAGGTCCTCGGGGTGATCGGGTACTCCGGTGCCGGCAAGTCGACGCTCGTCCGGCTCGTCAATGCCCTGGAGCTGCCGAGCTCCGGGTCGGTGACGGTCGCCGGACAGGACCTGACGGCGATCCCCGAGCGGGATCGCCGTCAGGCGCGTCGGCGCATCGGGATGATCTTCCAGCAGTTCAACCTGTTCCGCTCCCGGACGATCGCGGGCAACGTCGCGTACCCGCTCAAGGTCGCCGGTGTCGGCAAGCAGGAGCGTGACCGTCGCGTCGCGGAGCTGCTCGACTTCGTCGGGCTGCTCGACCGCGCGTACGCCTACCCGGAGCAGCTCTCCGGCGGGCAGAAGCAGCGCGTCGGCATCGCCCGGGCGCTCGCGTCGAACCCCGAGCTGCTGCTCGCCGACGAGGCCACGAGCGCCCTCGACCCGGACACCACGTCGGAGGTCCTCGGGCTGCTCCGCCGCGTGAACCGGGAGCTCGGCGTCACGATCATCGTCATCACGCACGAGATGGACGCCGTGCGGCAGATCGCGGACCGCGTCGCCGTCATGGAGCACGGCCGCGTGGTCGAGGTCGGCGACGTGTACGACGTGTTCTCGAAGCCGCAGACCCCGGCCGCGCAGCGGTTCGTCCGGACCGCTCTGCACGACCGACCGTCGGATGAGCAGCTGGCGCGGCTCCGTGAGCACCACGCCGGTCGACTCGTCACGGTGCAGATCTCCGACGAGGTCGGCCTGCAGAACCGGATCGACGCGGCGTGGCGCGCGCACGGTGTGACGGCCGAGCTCGTCTTCGGCGGTGTCGGCGAGATCCGTGAGCGTCGCATCGGCTCGCTCACCTACGAACTGACGAGCGACGACCCGCACGCCGTCGACCGCGCCGTCTCCGAACTGCGCGGCAGCGGCACCACCGTGGACGAGGAGGCAGCGGCGTGAACAACACCTTCCAGAGCGTGATCGACTCGTTCGACGTCTTCGTCTCCTCGGTGCGCGACACCCTCGTGATGACGATCATCTCGCTCGTCGTCGCCGGTGTGATCGGCCTCGTCCTCGGGCTCGTGCTCTACGCCACCCGACCGGGCAACCTGCTCGGGAACCGGACCGTCCACACCGTCGCCAACGTCGTCGTGAACATCGTCCGGCCGATCCCGTTCGTGATCCTGCTGGCCGCGATCGGCCCGCTGCAGCGAGAGGTCGTGGGCACCACGATCGGCGTGCCCGCGGTGACGTTCGCGATCTCGTTCGCGGCGTCGTTCGCGGTCGCCCGGATCGTGGAGCAGAACCTGCTGGCGGTGGACCCCGGCGTGGTCGAGGCCGCTCGTGCCTCGGGCGCACACCCGGTGTCGATCCTGCTGACCGTGCTCATCCCCGAGGGCCTCGGACCGCTCATCCTCGGGTACACGTTCATCTACGTCGGCATCGTCGACATGACGGCGCAGGGCGCGATCGTCGGTGGCGGCGGCCTCGGCGAGTACGCGATCACCTACGGCTCGCAGCGCTACGACTGGTGGAT
Organism: Curtobacterium luteum; assembly: GCF_001475545.1. GTDB lineage: Bacteria > Actinomycetota > Actinomycetes > Actinomycetales > Microbacteriaceae > Curtobacterium > Curtobacterium luteum_A. Next base: position 49,740 of record NZ_LDQC01000027.1, read on the forward strand.
CGTCTACGTGTCGGTCGCAGCGATCGTGGTCATCGTGCAGCTCGGGCAGTTCCTCGGGAACCGCCTGGCGCGAGCGACGTTGCGTCGCTGACGCGGCGCGGGTCGCGGACCCGACCCGGACCGGACGGGAGGCGCGGTGCCGGCTGGCACCGCGCCTCCCGTCCGTCGCCCGGTGCTTCGAGGACCCGTGAGGTTCCACGACTCGCCGCTCGTGTCCCAACGAGGTTCCACGCACAGCCGAATCGGCTGCCGACATGCCGCGATTTCGGAACCTCGACGGGGCGCTCCGGCGCACGGTGCGCGGCCGGACGCGCCCGCGCGTCAGGCGGCGGAGGCGTCGACGGTGGGGTAGCCGGCGGTGTCGCCGGGGTGCTCGTAGTGCGCCCGGACCAGGATCGGCCGGTGGTCGGAGACGCCGGCGGGCAGGGTCTCGACCCCCGCGATGTGCAGGCCGACGCTGGTCGCGAAGTCGAAGTGCCCGGTGAACTTGCGGTAGCGCAGGTACGTCGGCTGGTCCGAGAGGGACAGCGCGAAGCCGTGCTGCTCGATCTTCCGTCGCAGGTTCGTCTGGAACCACGGGTAGTTGAAGTCGCCGACCATGATCGCCGGGGCCTCGCTCGAGAGGTCGCGGACGAACTGGTGCGCGGCCTCGATCTGCTTGCGGCGCAGGGAGTTCGTGGCCGTCAGCGGCGACGCGTGGAACGAGGCCACGATGACCTCGGCGTCGGCCTCGCGGTCGCGCAGGTGCATGGCGATGAGCCGTTCGTGCGCGGGCGCGAGGACGCGGTCGTGCAGGGACTTCTGCAGCGAGTGGATGCTGAAGTCCTGCAGGTCGAAGCGGTCGTCGCGCTTGTAGATCGCGAGGCCGAGTCGGTTCGCCTTCGTCGAGGCCGCGAGTGAGAGCCCGCCGACGGTCGGCGCGAGGTCGTTGGAGTCGCATTCCTGCACGCACAGCACGTCGGCCTGGGAGGCCTCGGCCAGGGACGCGAGTTCGCCGTTCGCGGTGTGCTCGCGGAGGTTGTAGCTGACGACGCGGAGTGCGGTCGGCTGCACGTCGGCGTCGGGGTCGAGCGTCCCGTGCTGCTGTGGAGCGGCCATGCTGCCTTCCTGTTCCGGGTGGCGTCCTGTCCGGGGTACCGGGTCACCCTGCCGCAGCGAAACTACTCGGCCTCCACAGCAGGTTCCTGAGACTGTAGCGCGGTGCGGGTCCCGTGCGGGTGACCAGGTCGCGAACGGACAGCGGAGGCGGCGCGGCACGCTGCGAGGGCCGCCCGTGGCAGCCGTCCTCCGCGGATCGGTGCCCGCCGGGCGGGTCGGACCGTCAGGCGCGGACCCGCACCCGCCGGGCGGGTCGGACCGTCAGGCGCGGACCCGCACCCGCCGGGCGGGTCGCACGGTGTCCCCCGCGGTCCGGCTCATGAGCACACCCTCGACGCACGCGACGACGAGGAGTGCCGCGATGACCCAGAACGCGACCACGTACGGCCCCGACCCGCCGAGCCCCGACGCCGCACGGATGACCACGGCGGCGACGGCCACACCGAACCCCGCCGCGGTCTGCTGCAGCGTCGAGGACAGCGTGTTCGCCGGGGTCATGTCCGCCTGCTCGACGTCGGCGAACGCGATCGTGTTGTACGCGGTGAAGCCGACGGACCGCGCGGCGCCGCTCACGACGAGCAGCACCGCGAGCAGCCAGAACGGCGTGTCCGGGGTCATGAACGCCATCGCCACGACGCTGAGCGCGGCGACGGCGGACGACACGACGATGACGGGCCGGTACCCGAACCAGCGGAGGAACGGCGTCGTCATGGGCTTGATGCCGAGGTTGCCGACGAAGACCCAGAGCACCGCGGAGCCGGCGAGCACCGCACTCCACCCCCACGCGTCCTGGAAGAGCAGCGGGAGCACGAACGGCACCGCCGACACGGCCAGGCGGAACAGGCTGCCGCCGGCGTGCGACACCCGGAAGGTCTCGAGCCGGAAGGACTCGAGCCCCATGATCGGGTGTGGGGCTCGCCGGAAGTGCCGGACCGCGAGCCAGCAGCACGCCGCTCCGACGACCCCGGAGACGACGACCGCGAGGACCGGCACCACGTCGAGCGCCAGCAGCGATGCCATCACGACGAGCGCGCCGAGCCCGAAGCACGCGAGGAGCGAGCCGAGCCAGTCGAACGGCACCCGCTCCGGCGCCCGTTCCTGGGGCACGAGCACGAGCGCGGCGACGAACGCGATCACCCCGAGCGGGATGTTGATGAGGAAGATCCAGTGCCACGTCAGGGTGTCGACGAGCACCCCGCCGACGAACGGCGCGATGATCGGGGCCGCGAGCGCCGGCCAGGTCAGGATCGCGATCGCCGTGACGAGCTGGTCGCGTCCGGCACTCCGGAGGACGACGAGCCGGCCGACGGGCACCATCATCGCGCCGCCGAGGCCCTGCAGGATGCGCCAGAGGGTCAGCTCCACGAGCCCCGTCGACGCGGCACACAGCGCGGACGCGATCGTGAAGAGCGCGATCGCCGCCGCGAAGACGGTGCGGGAGCCGACGCGGTCGGTCACCCAGCCACTCACCGGGATGAACACCGCCAACGTCACGAGGTACGCGGTGATGGCGACGCCGACGGCCGCCGAGTCGACCCCGAGGTCGCGGCCCATCGCGGGCGCTGCCGTCGCGAGGATCGTGCCGTCGAGCAGCTCCATGAAGAAGGTGCCGGCCACGAGGACGGCCACCGCCGTGCTGCGGGTCCGCCGAGGGGCGGGCGTCGATGTCGTCGTCGTCATGTCGAACGAAATGCTATGCCTGCTCGGGTTCCGGACCGCCCTGGGCGCGTGATGTTCTGCGCTGCACAATGGAGCAGGCGGCTCCGTTGTCCAGACCGCGCCGGACGGACGAACGTGGCAGAAGCGCAGCGTCGCAGCACCCCGGCTGCTTCGCACTCGACGAGGAGGCCCGATGACGACGCACGTGCTCGACGACGTCCTGCTGCCGACGATGACGCTCCGCGAGTCCGCCCTCGCGTCGAACGCCGCCGTGATGCAGGCCTACGTCGACCGCCACGGCCTGCTGTTCGCGCCGCACATGAAGACCCACATGGCGCCGGCACTGGCCCGCCGACAGCTCGACCTCGGCGCCTGGGGCGTCACGGTCGCCTCCGTCCAGCAGGCCGTCGTGGCATGGCGGCACGGCATCCACCGCATCCTCGTCGCGAACGAGGTGCTCGACCCGGCCGGCCTCGCCTGGATCGCGGGTCGACGCGCCGAGGACCCGGACGGCGACGTCCTCTTCCAGGTCGACTCCCCCGCCGGGGTCGCCGCGGCAGCGACCCACGGACCGCTCCCGGTGCTCGTCGAGGTCGGGTTCCCGGGTGGTCGGACGGGCGTCCGGTCGCCCGAGGACGGGATCGCCCTCGCACGGACCGCGCACGACGCCGGGCTGGAGCTCCGCGGCGTGACCGGCTACGAGGGCGGGTTGCCCGGCCCCGACAAAGCCCGCGAGTACGTCCGCGGGGTGCTGGCGGTGACCGAGGCGGTCCGCCCGCTCGTCAGCGCGCCACGGATGCTCCTCAGCATGGGTGGCAGCGCCTGGTTCGACGCCGTCGTCGAGGCCGTCGAGGACCGGCCCGACGACGTCGACGTCCTGCTGCGTTCGGGAGCGTCGCTGACGCACGACGACGGCTTCTACGCCGAGCGGACGCCCTTCGGCCGCCACCCCGAGGAGGGGCGGCTCGAAGCCGCCATCCGCGTCTGGGGTCGGGTCACCTCCGCCCCGGAGCCCGGCCTGGTCCTCGTGGCCGTCGGCAAGCGGGACATCAGCTTCGATGAAGGGCTGCCGGTCGTGCGCGAGGTCCGGCCGGGAGGCACGGCTGACGCCCGCCCCGTCGCTCCCGCTCCGGGGTCGGTCACCGTCACCCGCCTCGACGACCAGCACTGCTACCTGCGGGCCACCGACGACGCACCCGCCCTCACCCCGGGGGACGTCGTGGTGTTCGGCATCTCACACCCCTGCACGGTGTTCGACAAGTGGCACCGGGTCCTCGTGCTCGCCGACGACGACACCGTGCTCGACACGATCGAGACGGAGTTCCGGTGACCACCCCGCCCGACATCCCCGCCCGCAACGCCGCGCTGTCGCTCCGACGAGGACTCCGGCTGCTCGACCACGTCGCCGAACGCACCCGGAACGGCGAGGTGTCCGTCAGCCTCGGCACCCTGGCCGCGGAGCTCGGGACGTCGAAGTCGACCGTCCTCCGTCTGACGGCCCCGATGGTCGAGACCGACCTGCTCCGCCGGACCGCGGACGCCGGGTTCACGCTCGGGCTCGGGGCGCTGCTCCTCGGCCAGAGCTACCTCGAGGGCATCGACCTCCGGGCGGCCGCGGCCCCGTTCCTCCGCCGGACCGCCGAACGCACCGGCCTGACCTGCCACCTCGTCGTCCCGGACGGCACCGACATCGTCTACGTCGACAAGGTCGAGACGCGCGGGACGGTCCGGATGGGCTCGCGCATCGGCAACCGCCTCCCGATGCGCAACACCGCCTCCGGCAAGGCGATCGTGGCGTTCGGGGAGTCCGACCTGCTCGCCCGGGTGCTCGCCGAACCCGTCCGCGCGATGACGGACCACACGATCACGGACGACGTGCGCTGGCGCCGCGAGGTCGACCGGACACACCAGCGCGGCTACGGCATCGACGACCGCGAGAACGAACCGGACATCCGGTGCGTCGCCGCCCCCGTGTTCGACCACGCGAACCAGGTCGTCGGGGCGATGAGCATCTCCGGACTCGCATCGCGGTTCCCGGCAGCCGCGGTCCGCGACCTCGGGTCCGGGGTCGTCCGGACGGCGCACGAGATCTCGGTCGCGCTCGGGTCGTCCTCCGCGCAGCTGGCCCTGAACCGGACCGCGAACCGGAGCGCACGGTGACCGGTCGGGTGGTCGCCGTCGGCGAGACGATGCTCCTGCTCAGCGGGCGGTCCGTCGGAGCCGTCCCCGACCTGGACACCATGCACGTCGACACCGGCGGCGCCGAGAGCAACGTCGCGATCGGGCTCGTCCGGGCCGGGGTGCCGGCGACGTGGGTCGGCCGCGTCGGGACGGACCCGGCGGGCGACCGCGTCGTGGCGGACGTCCGCGGCGCGGGCGTCGACGTGGTCGCGGTCCCCGATGCCGACCGCTCGACCGGACTCATGATGAAGGAGCGGCTGGCCGACGGTCGGACCCGCGTGACGTACCACCGCCGGGGTTCCGCCGGATCGGCGATCGGGCCCGAGGACGTGCCGGCCGGACTCGTCGAGCAGGCCGCACTCGTGCACCTCAGCGGGATCTCCCTGGCGCTCTCCGACCGCTCCCGTGCGACCGTCGACGCGGTGCTCGACCGAGCCGAGGCCGCCGGGGTCCCGGTGTCCTTCGACGTGAACCACCGGCCGAAGCTCGTCGACCCGGACTCCGCGCGGCGGCACTACCGCGCGGTCGTCGAGCGGTCGACCGTGGTGTTCGCGAGCGACGACGAGGCCCGGCTCGTGCTCGGGCGTGAGGAGCGACGGGACGACGAGGACGACCTCGCCCGCGGGCTCGCCGCCCTCGCGCGCGGCACCGCGGTGGTGAAGCTCGGCTCCCGCGGGGCCGTGGCCGCGGTCGACGGTGTCCTGCACCGTCGTGCGGCAACGCCCGTCCGGGTGGTCGACCCGGTCGGCGCCGGTGACGCCTTCGTCGCCGGATGGCTCGCCGCGGTCCTCACCGGCGCTGCTCCCGCCGAGGCGCTCGACCGTGCGGCGGACGCCGGCGCGCTCGCCTGCACCGTGGCGAGCGACTGGCGGCTCCCGGACCCCGACACGGTCGTCTCCGTGACCGACGCCCCCGAGATCGACCACGCCGTGCACGACCGGGTGGACCGCTGATGGTCGCCCCGACGACAGGAGGACCCCGATGACCGACACCGCCGCTCCCACCACGACGGCCAGGCACCGCCACGACGCCGGGCCCGCGGTCGCGATCCTCCGCGGCGGCACGGGCGAGCACGTCGAGGACGTCATCCGGGTGCTCGTCGAGTCCGGGGTCCGCGCGATCGAGCTCACCACGAACACCCCGCGGTGGCAGGACGGCATCGCCTGGGCGGTCGACCGGTACGGCAGCGGCGCCGCGGTCGGCGTCGGGACCGTCCTCGAACCCCGGCAGCTCGACGAGGCCGCCGCCCTCGGCGCGACCTTCGCGGTCAGCCCGCACACCGACCCCGCGATCGGCGAGCGCGCCCACGAGCGGGGCCTCGGCTGGTACCCGGGTGCGGCCACGCCGACGGAGATCGTCACGGCGTGGCGGCACGGAGCGCGGGCGGTGAAGGTCTTCCCGGCCGCGCAGCTCGGCGGGCCGGCGTTCCTGCAGCAGGTGCTCGCGCCGCTCGACTTCGTCGACGTGATCCCCACGGGTGGCATCGGCGTGGACGACGCGGCCGACTACCTCGCGGCGGGTGCGGTCGCTGTCGGCCTCGGTTCGCCGCTCGTCGGCGACGCACTGCGGGGCGGCGACCTCGACGGCCTCCGTACGCGGGCGGAACGGCTCGTCGCGGCGCTGGCGCGATGACGACGCCGGTGTTCCTCGTCGGCGGGTCGATCGTCGGGGACGACGGCGGCTTCCACCGTCGGGACGTCCTGACCGTGGACGACCGCGTGGCCGAGGTCGGTGATCGGCTCCGTGTCCCCGCCGACGCCGAGGTCGTCGACTGCACGGACCGGGTCGTGATGCCCGGCTTCGTCGACGCGCACTCGCACGCGGGGTCGCTCGTGTTCGACGAGCGTGTGCAGCTCGCGCTGCTGCGCCAGGGCGTCACGACGATCGTCACCGGGCAGGACGGCGTCGGGCCGGCGCCGGGCGACGGCTCGTACGCGGCCCGGTACTTCGCAGCGATCGACGGCCCGCACCCGACCTACCGCGGCGACGGGATCGCCGGACTGCTCGCCACCTACGACGGCATGACGCCGCTCAACGTGGCGACGCTCGTGCCCGCCGGGACCGTTCGGCACGAGGTGATGGGCGACGACGACGGCCCCGCCGACGACGAACAGCTCGACGCCATGCGGGCGCTCGTGCGACAGGGCACGGCGGACGGTGCGGTGGGCCTCGCGACCGGGCTCGACTACGTCCCCGGCCTGCACGCCTCGACCGAGGAGATCGCTGCCCTCGCCGCCGAGTCCGCAGCGGTCGGCGGACGGTACGTGACACACATGCGCGGTGGGTACGAGTCGAACGTCGCCGCGGGCATCGACGAGATCGTCCGCATCTGCCGTGTGGGCGGCGGGTCCGCCCACGTCTCGCACCTGCACGCCCCCGTCGGGCTCGCCCTCGACGCACTCGACCGGGCAGCGGCTGCGGGCGCACCCCTGTCGTTCGACAGCTACCCCTACTCGCGCGGCTGCACGATCCTGTCGATGCTGCTCCTGCCCGCGGAGCTCGCCCGACCGGGCACCGACGACCTCGCTCGGGCACTGGCGGTCGACGGCGGCCGCGCGCGGGTCCGGGGTGCGGTGCTCGACCGGGTGCTCGGACGCGCTGACCTCGGCACGGACTGGGCGGAGCAGATCACGCTCTCGCACGTCCCGGCCGCGGAGTTCCACGCGCTGCAGGGCCGGACCCTCGCGGAGGCGGCGGCGGCCACGGGCACCGACCCGGTCGACCTCGCGCTCGACGTGCTCGTCGACTCCGGGCTGCAGGTGACCGTCGTGATGCGGGTCCCACGTCCACGGACGCCCACGGAGCTGGCGGAGCTGTACCGGCACGGCGGCCACACCGGGGGCTCGGACGGCATCTTCGTCGGGACGCACCCGCACCCTCGCGCGTACGGCACGTTCGCACGGTACCTCGGCGAGTACGCGCGGACCGGTCTGCTGAGCTGGTGGGAGGTCCAGCAGCACCTGTCGACGCTGCCCGCAGACCTGTTCCAGCTGGGTCACCGCGGTGCCGTCGCCCCGGGCTGGACCGCGGACCTCGTGGTCGTCGACCCCGAGCGGGTCGCGGCCCGGTCGACGTACGCCGAACCGATGCTGCTGGCCGAGGGCATCGACGACGTCCTCGTCGCCGGCGTCCCCGTGCTGCGGGACGGCGTGCTCACCGGGGCGACGCCGGGCGCGGGCCTGCGCCGGACGCCGTTCCGTCATCCCGACCGGACGTCAGGGTCCTGACGGCGACCACCCGCCCGTGGCGCGCGGTGCACCACGTGCCGGGTGAGGACCCGCTCAGGCGGACGGCAGGACCGCGACGACGTCGATCTCGACGAGGATGCCCGCGAGGTGCGACTGCACGGTGGTGCGGACCGGGTACGGCTGGGAGAAGTGCTTCGCGTACTCCTCGTTGAAGGCCGCGAAGTCCCGGTCGGAGTGCTCGAGGTGCACGGTGGACTTCACGACGTCGTCGAGCGTGGCCCCGTGCTCGGCGAGCACCGCTGCGACGTTCGCGAGCACCTGCGCGGTCTGCCCCGCCACGTCGTCGGCCATCGCCCCGGTCGCGGGGTCCTGCGGGCCGAACCCGGCGGTGTAGAGGAAGCCGTTGGCGACGATGCCCTGGCTGTAGGGCCCTGCGGGCTTCGGCGCGTTGTCGGTGACGACGGCGGTCTTCGGCATGGTGCTCCTGTCGGTCGGATCGTTCCGTCCACCGTAAGCGGCGGCGCGGTGGACGGACCGGCCACCTGACGGCCGCTTTCCGTCCTGCACAACGCGGGCGGGCCTCCCGGCTGGGTCTCCCAGGGAACGGACGACTACCCTCGACCCGTGCCGCCCGAATCGACGCTCTCCGGATCGCTCGCGACCGGCCGACAGCGGTTCACCGACCTCGCGACCAGCCTGCCGGCCTGGTCCGCCGTGCTCCTCGTGTGGTTCGGCGGGCGCCTCGTGTCGACGGTTTGGCTGGCGCTCGCGTACCCGTTGATCGGTCGTGCGCTCCCCGCCAACGCGATCTGGGGCAACGACCACGGGTTCCTGACGTTCCTCACGGCGTGGGACGGGCAGTACTACCAGCAGATCTCGTTGCACGGCTACCCGACGACGCTGCCGACGGACGCCGCCGGGCACGTGACGCAGAACGCGTGGGCGTTCCTGCCGGCCTTCCCGTTCGTCATCCGCATGCTCACGGCGTCCACCGGCATCACGTTCGAGGTCGGTGCACCCCTGATCGCCCTCGGCGCGGGGCTCGTCGCCGCGTTCCTGCTCCACCGGCTCGTCAGCGACCACGCCGGGCACCGCGCGGGCATGTGGGCCGTGTTCTTCTTCACGTGCGGTCCGCTGTCGTTCCTGCTGCAGGTCGGGTACGCGGAGAGCATGTTCCTCGCACTGAGCTTCGGGGCGCTCCTCGCGCTGGAGCGTCGGCGGTACGGGCTCCTCACCCTGCTCGGCGTCGTCGCGGCCTTCACCCGCCCCGGTGCCCTCGCGATCCCGCTCGTGCTCGGGGTCGTGGTGCTCGTCCGCTGGGTGCGTGCCCGTCGCGCCGGCCGGTCCCCCGGGACCGGCGACCGCACGTTCGACGGGTTCCCGATGCGGGAGCGCCTCTCGGCCGTCGCGTCCGGGCTCGTCATGGCCGCAGCCGGGGTCGCCTGGCCCCTCATCGCGACGCACGTGACCGGGACGCCGAACGCCTACCTCGAGACCGAGATGTCCTGGTGGGTGAACTTCATCGGGCGAGTGGACTTCGCGCCGATGACGCCGTGGTTCCTCATCGCGTCGCGGTGGCTCGGCGTCGGCGGCGTGTTGATCGTCGTGTTCCTGCTCGTCGCCTACCCCGTCTGGCTGCTGCGCCGCTCGACCCGGAAGCTCGGGCAGACGACCGTGCTGTACTCGGCGGCGTACGCGCTGTACATCTTCGCGGTGTCGCTCCCGATGGCGTCGACGCCGCGGTTGCTCATGCCGTTGGCGCCGCTCTTCGGTTCGCCCGAACTCGTCGCGAAGCCCTGGATGCGGTGGACCTTCGTGTCCTGCGCGCTCCTCGGGCAGCCCGTGCTGGTGGCGGTGCTGTGGCTGCTCGGGCCTCCGTGAGCCGCTGACACGACACTCCGCCCGGCACCGTGCTGGGACGACGAAGCCGCTGTC
>NZ_LDQC01000028.1 GCF_001475545.1 Curtobacterium luteum
GGCAGGGTGTGCTCGGGGGTCGGGCGTGCTCGGGGTGCCCGCGTTCGCTGCTCAGCGCCGGATCAGAGGGCCCGGACCCAGTTGCGGAGCAGCTGGATGCCGGCCTCGCCGGACTTCTCCGGGTGGAACTGGGTCGCGGTGAGCGGTCCGTTCTCCACCGCGGCGACGAACCGCTGCCCGTGCTCCGCCCACGTGAGCTTCGGCTGTCGGAAGGGGCCGTACGCCTCGAGCGGGAAGTCCGTGACTCCGTAGGAGTGCACGAAGTAGAACCGCTCGTCGCGCAGACCGTCGAAGAGCACGGAGTCCTCCGGCGCCTCCACCGTGTTCCAGCCCATGTGCGGGAGTACCTCTGCCTGGATCTCCTCGACGGCCCCGGGCCACTGCGCGAGCCCCTCGACGTCGACACCCCGCTCCACGCCCCGCGCGAACAAGACCTGCATGCCGACGCAGATGCCGAGCACGGGACGGCCACCGGCCAGCCGGTGGTCGACGATCTCGCCGCCGCGGACGGACTCGAGCTGGTCGACGACCGCGCCGAACGCCCCCACACCGGGCACGAGCAGACCGTCGGCCTCGAGCGCGGTGCGCTTGTCCGCGCTGAGCGTGACCTCGGCGCCCGCGCGTTCGAGCGCCTTGGCCGCCGAGTGGACGTTGCCCGAGCCGTAGTCGAGGACGACGACGTTCGGCTTCGCGCTCACAGGGTGCCCTTCGTGCTCGGGATGCCGTCGACGCGGGGGTCGAGCTCCACGGCGTTCCGCATCGCACGGGCGAGCGCCTTGAACTCGGCCTCTGCGATGTGGTGCGGGTCTCGTCCGCCGAGAACGCGAACGTGCACCGTGATGCCGGCGTTGAACGTGATCGCCTCGAAGACGTGGCGGACGAGGGAACCCGTGAAGTGCCCGCCGATCCGGTGCAACGCGAAGCCCTCGGGCTCGCCCGTGTGCACCAGGAACGGACGGCCGGACACGTCGACCACGGCCTGCGCGAGGGCCTCGTCGAGCGGGACCAGTGCGTCGCCGTAGCGGCCGATGCCGGACCGGTCGCCGAGGGCCTGACGGAGCGCCTGCCCGAGCACGATGCCGGTGTCCTCGACGGTGTGGTGCGCGTCGATGTCGGTGTCACCGGTCGAGCGCACCCGCAGGTCGATCAGCGAGTGCTTGCTGAACGCCGTGAGCATGTGGTCGAAGAACGGCACACTCGTCGAGATGTCGGAGGAGCCGGTGCCGTCGAGGTCGAGCTCCAGCTCGATGCTCGACTCGCTCGTGCTCCGGCTGATCGAGGCGGTGCGGGCGGTCATGCGTCAACCCTAACCGGGGGCTGGACCGCGGCCACGCGGCGCATGGCGTCGAGGAAGGCCGTGGTCTCCTCCGCCGTCCCCGCACTGACGCGGAGGTGGTTCGGGATCCCGAGGTCGCGCACGATGACGTCTTCGTCGAGCAGTGCCTCGAACGCGGCGTGCGGGTCCGCGACACCGCCGAACAGCACGAAGTTCGACCACGACTCGTAGGTGCGGTACCCCATGTCCTGGAGCTCGGTGATCATCCGGTCACGCTGCTGCTTGATGTCGTCCACCATGGCGAGCATCGCCGGGGCGTGCCGGAGGGCTGCCACCGCCGCCGCCTGGGTCAGGGCGGAGAGGTGGTACGGGAGGCGGACGAGCCGGATGGCGTCGATCACCGCCGGGTGCGCGGCGAGGTACCCCACCCGCGCGCCCGCGAACGCGAACGCCTTGCTCATGGTGCGCGAGACGACCAGCCGCTCACGACCCGGCAGGAGCGTGAGGGCGCTCGGGGCATCGTCGGGCATGAACTCGGCGTAGGCCTCGTCCACCATGACGATGCCGTCGGTCGCGTCGTAGGCTGCCGCGATCGTCTCGATGGGCAGGGGTGTCCCCGTGGGGTTGTTCGGACCGCACAGGAACACGATGTCCGGCTGGTGTTCGGCGATCGCGGCGGCGACGGTCTCGGGCGAGATGCCGAACTCGGCGTCGCGCTCTGCCGGGATCCACCGCGTGCCGGTGCCGGACGCGAGGATCGAGTGCATCGAGTAGGTCGGGGGGAACCCCAGGACGCTCCGCCCAGGGCCACCGAACGCCTGGAGGAGCTGCTGCAGGACCTCGTTCGACCCGTTCGCCGCCCAGAGCTGCTCAGGCGTCAGGAGCGCAGGGCCCTCGAGTCCCCCGTTGAGGTAGTCGGTCAGCGAACGACGGAGCTCGCTGAACTCGCGGTCGGGGTAGCGGTTCACGGTGGCGAGGGCCTGCCGGATCGACTCGACGATGTCGTCGGCGACCTCGGCCGGGACCGGATGGGTGTTCTCGTTGACGTTCAGCTGGACGCGCACGTGCTTCTGCGGAGCACCGTAGGGGCTCTGCCCGCGCAGGTCGTCTCGGATCGGGAGGTCTTCGAGCGTGAATGCCACCGATCCATCGTAGGCCGCTCGGGCGACATGAAGACCGGCCGTCCGGACGGACTCCGCACCGCACCGCACCGCACCGCACGCGGGATCTCCCCGCGTGATCGCGCGCAGGCCATCCCGTCGCGCGATCTCGGGTGGACCTACTTCGCGTCTGCGTACTCCGCGGGGATGTACTTCGCGGGGATCGCGATCTTCTCGCCCGCCTGGAGCCCCGCGCCGTCGAGCGCGTTGAGGCTCACCACGTCCTGCACGAAGTCGCGCGGGTCGGCGTTCGGAGCGGTTTCCTCCGCCAGCTGCCACAGCGTCTCGCCGGGCTGGACCGTGACCGTCTCGAAGTGCGCGGACCCGGATCCGGAGGCGTCACCGGCGGATGCGCGACCACCGTTGAGCACCGCCAGCGCGACGATCAGCAGGATCGGGAGCGCGGCGAGGGTCGTGAAGACGATCCGCCCGCGACGCGTCAGGCGCAGGCGCGTACGCACGGCGGGAGCTGCGTGACGCTGGGTCTCAGCGATGGCGATGGTGCTCATGTCGTTCTTGCCTTCCCGTTCGGTGATCCGAAGTCGTGTACCGAACATAGTTTCGAACCGGTGGCTGCACAAGTCCCCAGGAGGGATTTCTGCAGGGAATTCTCGCGACACGCTCGAACAGGTGTTTGTCCGGGTATCGGCGGTCGGATACTGTTTCGACCGACTGGGACGAGTCAAGCGGGGACCACCGACATTCCCGCCGGGCCAGGTCCCGCACCGACGAAGGGTGAGACCACGTGGCGGACGAACTGCGCGGACAGAAGCCGCTGACGCCGAAGCAGCAGGCGATCCTCGACGCCATCCGCGCGTCGATCGCCAGCCGGGGCTACCCGCCGAGCATGCGGGAGATCGGCGACGCTGCCGGTCTCTCATCACTCTCGAGCGTCTCCCACCAGCTCGGCCAGCTCGAGCTCGGGGGCTGGATCCGTCGTGACCCGAACCGACCGCGCGCACTCGAGGTCCTGGTCGACGAGCCCAGCGCCGACGCCGACGGGCCCGACGTCGACGCGACCACGCTCGTGCCGCTCGTCGGCCGGATCGCCGCGGGTGTCCCGATCACGGCCGAGCAGCACGTCGACGAGATCATCCCGCTCCCCCGCCAGCTCGTCGGCACCGGAGACCTCTTCATGCTCAAGGTGGTCGGCGAGTCGATGATCGACGCCGCCATCTGCGACGGGGACTGGGTGGTCGTCCGCTCACAGCAGACCGCGGAGAACGGCGACGTCGTCGCGGCGATGCTCGACGAGGAGGCCACCGTGAAGGTGTTCCGGCAGCGCGACGGTCACACGTGGCTGCTCCCCCGCAACTCCGCGTTCGAGCCGATCCTCGGTGACGCCGCCACCGTGCTCGGCAAGGTCGTCGCGGTCCTCCGCTCGATCTGACGCACGCGGCGCCGACGCCGTCACCGCGCTGCTCGCGAGCCGAGACGACTTCGGAACCACGGAAACGACATGGAACCAGTCCTCAAGGCTGGTTCCATGTCGGTTTCGTGGTTCGAGGCAGTGGTGAGGGACCTGCCGGACGCACCCCGTGCCTCCAGGCCGGACCGCGTCAGCGCGTCAGCGCGTCAGGACGCGACCGGCGTGACCACGAACGGGTCGAGCTCCGCGACCTGCCGCTGGAACACCCGCACCTGCAGCCGTGTCCCGTCCTCCACGTAGTCCACCGACTCCACCGCACCCGCGTCGTGCAGTGACGACACGAGGTCTCCGCGGTCGTACGGGATCACCACGGTGAGCGACACGTCGGGCTCGGGCAGGCGGTCCTCGATCGCGGCGAGCAACTCCGGGATGCCCTCGCCCGTGCGGGCGGACACGAACACGGCGTCCGGCACGAGACCGCGGAGCACGAGCCGCTGCGACTCGTCGACCAGGTCCGCCTTGTTGAACGCGACGATCTCGGGGATCTCCCGCGCACCGACGTCGCCGACGACCTCGCGGACCGTCGCCAGCTGCGCGGCGGGGTCGGGGTGCGAGCCGTCGACGACGTGCACGATGACGTCGGCCTCGCCGACCTCCTCCAGGGTGGACCGGAACGCCTCGACCAGTTGGTGCGGCAGGTTCCGGACGAACCCGACGGTGTCGACGAAGGTGAACTCGCGGCCCTTGGCAGAGTTCGTGCGCCGGACGGTCGCGTCGAGGGTGGCGAACAGCTGGTTCTGCACCAGCACGCCCGCGCTCGTCAGACGGTTGAGGAGCGACGACTTGCCGGCGTTCGTGTACCCGGCGATCGCCACGCTCGGGACGTCGTTGCGGTGTCGGTCGGCGCGCTTGGCCTCTCGCGCCGGGCGGAACCCGGCGATCTGCCGACGGAGCTTCGACATCCGCGTGTGGATGCGACGACGGTCGAGCTCGATCTTCGTCTCACCGGGGCCACGGGAACCCATGCCCGCACCGCCCGAGACCTGACCACCGGCCTGCCGGGACATCGACTCACCCCAGCCGCGGAGGCGCGGGAGGAGGTACTGCAGCTGCGCGAGTTCGACCTGGGCCTTGCCCTCGCGGGTCTTCGCGTGCTGGCTGAAGATGTCGAGGATCACGGCCGTGCGGTCGATCACCTTCACCTTGACGACGTCCTCGAGCGCACGACGCTGGGAGGGTGCGAGCTCCGTGTCCGCGATGACGGTGTCGGCCCCGGTGGCCTTGACGATCATCGCGAGTTCCTCGGCCTTGCCCTTGCCGAGGTAGGTCGCGGGGTCCGGCGTCGGCCGACGCTGCAGGAGCCCGTCGAGCACGACAGCACCTGCCGTCTCGGCGAGGGCAGCGAGCTCGCGGAGGGAGTTCTCCGCGTCCTGCGCGTCGCCCTGCGGGTACACGCCGATGAGGACGACCTGCTCGAGCCGGAGCTGCCGGTACTCGACCTCGGTGACGTCTTGGAGTTCGGTGGAGAGGCCCGTGACACGGCGGAGGGCCGCACGGTCCTCGCGGTCGTACTGGTCGCCGTCGCCCGTCCAACCGTGGTCGTCGACGGAGCGGGTCTGGATCGCCTGGGCCGGGGCGAAGATCGATGAGGTGGCGCGCTGGTCGGCGTTGCGCAGCACGCGCTCGACGACACCGTCGGCGCTGTCGTCGTGGGACTGGTGGTTCTGCTGAGGGGTATCCGTCATCCTGTCCACAGGGTACCGCCGCCACGCCCGGGACACACGGGTGAGACGCTACGGTTCATCCATGGCGAACGACCACTACTTCTCCGCCAGCCCCTCGTCGGAGATCCGAGAGCGCCAGGTGCACGTCACGCTCGCCGGTCGCGCCCTCACCCTCTCGACCGCCGCCGGCGTGTTCAGCCCGGACGGGGTCGACCGCGGTACGAAGGTCCTGCTCGGATCGGTGCCGCCGCCGGCCGCCGACGGCGCACTCCTCGACATCGGCTGCGGCTGGGGTCCGATCGCGATCACGATGGCGCTCGAGTCGCCCGACGCGCAGGTCTGGGGCGTCGACGTCAACGAGCGCGTCCTCGGGCTCGCGCGGGCGAACGCGGCGACCGCCGGGGCGACGAACGTCACGGTGGCCCTCCCCGGCGAGGTCCCCGCCGACCTCCGCTTCCGGACGATCTGGTCGAACCCGCCGATCCGCGTCGGCAAGGACGAACTGCACGACATCCTGCTCACCTGGCTCCCCCGGCTCGAGGTCGGCGGCGAGGCATGGTTGGTCGTCTCGAAGGACCTCGGCGGCGACTCGCTCCAGCGCTGGTTACGCGACACCCTCGGGTCCGACTTCACGGTGTCTCGGGCATCGACCGACAAGGGGTTCCGGGTCATCCGCGTGCACCGGGGCGCGTAGCGCGTCAGCCGCGCAGCGCGTCAGCCGCGCAGCGCGGCGGGCGCGCCGCGCGATCCGGCCCGGAGGCACGGCGGGCGTCACCGACGTCGGCCGCGGGATCCGGACTGGAGGCACGCCGGGCGTCACCGACGTCGGTCGCGGGCCACGGGCCTCCAGGCCGCGGCGGGGCCGCCCGTCGACCACCGCCGCGCACGCGTCACGGTCGTCGCGTCGCGTCGCGTCGCGTTGCGTCGCGTGGCGTCGCGTGGCGTCGCGTGGCGTCACGTCGCGTGGCGTCGCGTCGCGCTCTGTCGGCCATGCGACGAACCACGGAACCGACATCGAACCGCCCCCTCCGCCTGGTTCGACGTCGGAATCCTGGTTCGTCAGTGCGCTGTGTCCCGCGCCCGCCCGTCAGACGGTGAGGTCGCCCGAGAACACCAGCTCGGCAGGCCCGGACAATGCGACGTGCTCGCCGTCCTCGGCCGCGAACATGCGCACGGTCACGACGCCGCCGGGCACCCGCACGCGCCAGGTGTCCGGTGCACCGGAGCCGACCCAGTGCCGTGTCGCCAGGGCAGCCGCGACCGCACCGGTGCCGCACGACAGCGTCTCGCCGCTGCCACGTTCGTGCACGCGCATCGTGATCTCTCCGACGCCGTCGTTGATGAGGGGCTCCCCCGGGAGGACGAACTCGACGTTCGCCCCGGACTCCGGCGCGGGGTCGAGCACCGGCACGTAGGTCAGGTCGAGCTCGGCCAGCTCGTCCTCCGTCGCGACGGCGACCACGACGTGCGGGTTGCCCACGTCGATGCCGAGGCCGGGCCGGGCGCCGTCGAGGTTCTTCGCCCGCACGAGCACGTCGCCGGCGCCGCCACCCTCGATCCCGAGCCCCCAGCGGCCGAGGTCTGCCTGGAACCCGTTCGTCGTCCGCTGGATGTCCACCAACCCCTTGCGGGTGCCGATCGTCAGGGTCTCGCCGGGCGCGAGCTCGACCAGTCCGGACTCGGTGAGGTACCGCGCGAACACCCGGACGCCGTTGCCGCACATCTCGGCGACCGTTCCGTCGGCGTTGTGGTAGTCCATGAACCAGACGGCTTCGGGCTCCACCGCGACGAGTGCACGTCCCTCGGGCAGGGTCTCGGAGCGCACGGCACGGATCACGCCGTCCCCGCCCACGCCGAAGCGGCGGTCCGCGATGGCGCGGATGCGCTCGGGGGTGAGGTCGACGATGGCGTCGGGGTCGGCGAACAGGACGAAGTCGTTGCCGGTCCCCTGGCCCTTCGTGAAGTGCAGCTCGGTCACGCCACGATCCTACGGGCCAGCGCCGACAGGTCCGTCCGGTCCGCTCCGGTGACGTCGAGGTCCTCGGCGGTCGCGTACCGCTTGAACCACGCGACCTGTCGCCGGGCGTACTTCCGCGTCGCGAGGCTCGTCGCCGCCACCGCCTCCGCGACGGTCGCGTCCCCGCGGAGCACGTCGAGCGCCTGCGAGTACCCGATGGCCCGCGAGGCGGTCCGGCCCCGCTCGAGACCCGCGCCACGGAGGCGATCGACCTCGTCGAGCAGCCCGGCGTCGAACATGCGCTGGGCTCGCGACTGCAGCGCCTCGACCAGGTGCGCGCGGTCGCGGCGCAGGTGCAGGATCCGCGCGGGTCGCCAGGCGCGGGGCGCGGACGGGAGGCTCGGGGTGACGACCTCGGAGCGACTCGCGATCTCGAGTGCTCGGGTCAGTCGCCGCGGGTTGCGGGCGTCGATGGTCGCCGCCGCGTGCGGGTCGAGGCTGCGCAGCCGGTCGAGCAGGATGCCCGGTCCGAGTTCGTCGTGCTCCCGCTCGAGCCGTGCGCGGAGTTCCGGGTCGGTTCCCGGGAAGTCGAGGTCGAACAGCACGGCGGACACGTACAGCCCGCTCCCGCCGGCGAGGACCGCGACGCCGCCCGCGTCCTGGATCCGCGTGATCTCGCGGCGGGCGTCCCGCTGGTACGCGGCGACGCTCGCCTCGTCGGTCACGTCGAGGACGTCGAGCTGCCGGTGCGGGATGCCCTGCCGTTCCGCGGTCGTCAGTTTCGCCGTCCCGATGTCCATGCCGCGGTAGAGCTGCATCGCGTCGGCGTTGACGACCTCGGCGGGGCGACCGGCGGCCCGGACCAGGTCGGCGATCGCGACGGCGAGGTCGGACTTCCCCGTGCCCGTCGCGCCGACGACCGCGATCAGGTCGGCCGCGCGCCCAGGGCCCGCGACGGGGTCCGATCCCGCCGCCGGAGGGTGCTCGGCGTCAGCGGCCGACACGGAGCGACGGGAGGCCGAGCGACACCGGACGCGGCCCGTCACCGGGCGTGGAGGGCGTCGGCACCCCGCAGCTCTCGGCCTGCGCGCGGTCCCACGCGTCGCCCGCCCGGGTCCGTCGGATCCGCAGCGGCCCGTCGTTGTCGGCGATGAGGAAGTGCGGCGCGGCACGCGTGACCTCGACCGTGACGACGTCGCCGGGGCGCGGCACGTCCGAACCGCTCGGCACGGAGAAGTGCACGAGGCGGGAGTCCTCCGCACGACCGGACAGCCGGTGCGTCTCGTCGTCCTTCTTGCCCTCTCCGGTGGCGACGAGGACCTCGACGCCCCGGCCGACCTGCGCGGCGTTCTCCTCGGCGGTGATGCGCTCCTGCAGTGCGATGAGGCGCTCGTAGCGCTCCTGCACGATCTCCTTCGGGAGTTGGTCCGGCATCGTCGCGGCCGGCGTCCCGGGGCGGATCGAGTACTGGAACGTGAACGCGGAGGCGAACCGCGAGGCCTCGACGACGCGGAGGGTGTCCTCGAAGTCCTCGTCGGTCTCGCCCGGGAAGCCGACGATGATGTCCGTCGAGATCGCCGCGTGCGGGATCTTCGCCCGGACGCGGTCGAGGATGCCGAGGAACCGCTCGCTCCGGTAGCTCCGGCGCATCGCCTTGAGGATGCGGTCGGACCCGGACTGCAGCGGCATGTGCAGCTGCGGCATGACGTTCGGCGTCTCGGCCATGGCGTCGATCACGTCGTCGGTGAACGCTGCCGGGTGCGGGCTCGTGAACCGGATGCGCTCGAGGCCGTCGATCGCACCAGCGGCACGTAGGAGCTTGCCGAACGCCTGGCGGTCGCCGAACTCCACACCGTACGAGTTGACGTTCTGCCCGAGGAGGGTGACCTCGATCGCACCGTCGTCGACCAGCGCCTGGATCTCGGCCAGGACGTCGCCAGGGCGGCGGTCCTTCTCCTTGCCGCGCAGCGACGGGACGATGCAGAACGTGCAGGTGTTGTTGCAGCCGACGGAGATCGACACCCAGCCGCTGTACGTCGAGTCGCGCTTCGTCGGCAGCGTCGAGGGGAAGACGTCGAGGGACTCGAGGATCTCGATCTGCGCCTCGTCGTTGTGCCGTGCCCGCTCGAGGAGCGTCGGGAGGGACCCCATGTTGTGCGTGCCGAAGACGACGTCCACCCACGGCGCCTTCTCGAGGATGACGTTCTTGTCCTTCTGTGCCAGGCACCCGCCGACCGCGATCTGCATGCCCGGGTGCTCGCGCTTCACGCCCGCGAGGTGTCCGAGGTTCCCGTAGAGGCGGTTGTCGGCGTTCTCACGGACGGCGCAGGTGTTGATGACCACGACGTCGGCCTGCTCGCCGTCCGCGGCGACGTACCCGGCGGCACGGAGCGACCCGCTCAGCCGCTCCGAGTCGTGCACGTTCATCTGGCACCCGTAGGTGCGGACTTCGTAGGTGCGGGGGCGCGCTTCGACGGTGGCCATGATCGTCCCAGTGTAGGTCGATCCCCGCCCGTGCCGAGGACCCTGGAGCGGGCCGCCCGGCTCGGTCACCGCGGGGTGGACACCGAGTCGGCGGCCGTCCGGCGGCGGTGCCACCCGTCGATGCTGCCGGCAGGTGTCCCGGCCGTGGTGCTACTCGAACCGGACGGAGCCGCCACCCGGTCGCGGTCGCCTGGCTGAGCCGTCGAGCGCCCGCTCGACGGCGACCCGCACGACACCCGAGCCGTAGCCCTTGCGCATCAGGAACCCCGAGAGCCGACGCTCCGCAGTGGCACGGTCGAGCCCGCGCAGCTGTCCGGCGCGTTTGGCAGCGAGGTCGAGCGCCCGCACGAACTCGTCGTCCTGATCATCGGCCGCCGCCTCGAGGGCCGCGTCGATCGCGACCTGGTCGATGCCACGACGCCGGAGCTCCGCCACGACCCCCTGCCGGCCGAGCCCCTTGCGCTCGTGGAGCCGGTCGACGAGGTCGGTCGCGAGCGCCACGTCGTCGAGCAGTCCCACGCGCGTGAGTCGATCGATCTCGTCCTCGACGACGTCCGGCTCGAGGTCGTGCTGGGTCAGCGTCTTCCGCATCTCCGACGTGCTGACCCCGCGACGCCCGAGGGCGCGCATACTGAACCGCTCGGCGTCGGCACGCTGCTCGTCGAGCGGCCGAGGCGCGTCTTCGGGGGCGAGCTCGTCACCGCCCACGATGGCGAACACCGACGCGGTCGGGGCATCGGCCTCGGCGTCGTGGTCGTACCCTCCGCGCTCCGCTCGGGTGCTCCGCCCGCCGGCATCGCCGACGACCGGGGACACCCACTCTGCCTGCGCCTGTGCGCCACGGAGTGCCGTCGGCAGCGCGACCGGGGCGTCGGCGTCGTCGGTCACCGGCAGATCACGCGCGTCTGCTCCCGCTTCGGGCGTGGGGTCGGATGGATGGCTCCGCTTGACGCCCCGACGCGACCTCGCACCGAACAGGTCGGTGACCGGTGCGAGGTCGTCGTCACCCCGAGGGGCGCGGCCGTCCGAGGAGGTCACGCGCCCTTGCGCTCGGCGAGCTTCGGCGCGATCGAGTCGACCGGGGCCTCGGCCACAGCGTCCTTCGCCCCGCCGACACCGAGCTTCGTGAGGATCTTGCCCTCGATCTCAGCCGCGATCTCCGGGTTCTGGATGAGGAACGACCGCGAGTTCTCCTTGCCCTGCCCGAGCTGGTCGCCGTCGTAGGTGTACCAGGCGCCGGACTTCTTCACGATGCCGTGGTCGACACCGAAGTCGAGCAACGAGCCCTCACGCGAGATGCCCACGCCGTAGAGGATGTCGAACTCGGCCTGCTTGAAGGGCGGAGCCATCTTGTTCTTGACGACCTTGACGCGCGTGCGGTTGCCGACGGCGTCGGTACCACTCTTCAGCGTCTCGATGCGCCGGATGTCGAGCCGGACCGACGCGTAGAACTTGAGCGCCTTGCCGCCGGCCGTGGTCTCCGGGCTGCCGAAGAACACACCGATCTTCTCGCGCAGCTGGTTGATGAAGATCATCGTCGTCTGGGTCTGGTTGAGCCCACCGGCGAGCTTGCGGAGCGCTTGCGACATCAGGCGTGCCTGCAGACCGACGTGCGAGTCACCCATCTCGCCCTCGATCTCGGCACGGGGCACGAGCGCGGCGACGGAGTCGACGACGATGAGGTCGATCGAACCGGAACGGACGAGCATGTCCGCGATCTCGAGGGCCTGCTCACCGGTGTCGGGCTGGGAGACGAGGAGCGCATCGATGTCGACGCCGAGCTTCTTCGCGTACTCGGGGTCGAGCGCGTGCTCGGCGTCGATGAACGCGGCGATACCACCGTTGCGCTGGGCGTTCGCGATCGCGTGCAGCGTGAGGGTCGTCTTACCGGACGACTCCGGGCCGTAGATCTCGATGATGCGGCCGCGCGGGAGCCCACCGATGCCGAGCGCCACGTCGAGGGCGACCGAACCCGTCGGGATGATGGAGACCGGCGCGCGCTCATCCGAGCCGAGACGCATGACCGTGCCCTTGCCGAACTGACGATCGATCTGGGCGAGAGCGGTTTCGAGGGCCTTCTCGCGGTCCTGGGGTGAGGGCATGGTGCGCTTCCTTCGTGCTCGATGTCTGCTGCCTGTAGGCTGTCGCGCCACCCCGGCCGGTGCTGCAAGGCCGGTGCTTCTGCGACAAGGCGTCGGGCCTGTCCCGATGTCGATCAACCTACGGCGGGCCACCGACATCACTGCCGACGACCACGCCCTCGGTGGAGAGGACACCCGGACGAGTCCGTTGTGCAGGAAGCTACCACCGATAGAACACGTGTTCGAGCAACACGCCGAACAGAGTTTCGGGTGGGACGTCAGTCCTTCGGCTCGGCGAGTCCCTTGCCGTGCCGTCGGTCGATCGGCACGTCCTGGGAGTCACAGAGCGCGTCCCACACCGTGCGCGCGTCCACGCCCGCTCGGAGCGCCTCGGCAGCCGAGCGACCGCCGATGGCCTCGAGCACGACGTCTCGGGTGACGACCGCGCCGTACTCCTCGCCGAACACCTGGTCGACGGCTCGCCAGAACTCACTCACACGCACCGGACCACCCTAACGAGAACACCCCCACCGGCGGACCGGCGGGGGTGTTCGAGGGTCGGTGCGGGTCAGCGCACCGCGAGGTCGTTGTCGAACTCGGCGACGAGCTCGTCGGGCAGCGTGTCGGGGACGGGCGTGAGCCCCTCGACGACGGCGAGACGGTCACCCACCTCACGCATGATCGTGGAGATGGGCGTGTCGAGCGCGTCGGCGACCGAAGCGAGGATCTCGGAGCTGGCTTCCTTCTGTCCGCGCTCCACCTCGCTGAGGTACCCGAGAGCGACGCTGGCCTTGGACGCGACCTGACGGAGGGTCCGGCCCTTCTGCAAGCGGAAGTCCCGAAGGACGTCGCCGATTTCCTGACGAACGAGAACCATGAGATCTCCTCCTTCCTGTCGTCTCCGGCCCGCTCGATCGGGGTGATCAAGGTCGGGACCAGCAACACTAGCGTTGCCGGTTGCAGCATGCTAACCACTGGGGCTGCGGTCCTGCTGGAGATTGCGTCAGATGTAACCCAGTGGAAACGGGGCCTATTCCCCCGCGGTGGGGAGAGCGCCGTCTGCCGCCGAGGACATCCGTGCGAGGAGTTCGGAGACGGTCGCGTGACGGATTGCATCGCGATCGCCGTCGAGGTGGAGTTCCCAGGCGGTCGCTCCGTCCGCCGACGCGATCCCGACGAACACCGTGCCGACCGGCTTGCCGTCCTGCGGGTCAGGGCCGGCGACACCGGTGGTGCTGATCCCCCACGTGGCCGCCTCTCCGTCGACCGACAGCGCCGACCGGACACCGGCCGCCATCTGCCGCGCGACCTCGGGGTCGACGGCTCCGCGCTCGGCGAGCAGCTCGGCGTCGACGCCGAGCACCGAGGCCTTCACGGGCGTCGCGTACGCCACGACGCCACCCCGGACGACCGCACTGGCACCGGGCACACCCACGAGGGTCGCGACCACGAGCCCGCCGGTCAGTGACTCCGCCACCGCGACGGTCTCGCCGCGCGCGGTCAGTTCCGAGACGACCGCCCGGGCCGCCCGCGCCGCGTCGGCTCCGCTGGACGCACCCGCGAACGACGTCACGCCGCGGTCCGGTTGTGCTTCCACGCCTGCCAGAGGTAGTCGATCCCGCTGAGCACCGTCGCCAGGAACGCCGCGGTCATCAGGATGCCGTTCACCCAGTGCGCCCAGTCCCCGACGAGCTGCCACCACGGGAACAGCGCGAGCGTGATCGCGACGGCCTGCAGGACGGTCTTGATCTTCCCGCCACGGCTCGCCGGGATCACCCGGTCGGACAGCACCGCGAACCGGAACACCGTGATGCCGATCTCGCGCACCATGATCAGGATCGTCACGTACCAGGGCAGCTCACCCAGGATCGAGAGCGCGACGAGCGCCCCGCCGATGAGCACCTTGTCGGCGATCGGGTCGACGAGCTTGCCGAAGTCGGTGACGAGGTTCTGCCGACGGGCGATGATGCCGTCCGCACTGTCGGTGACGATCGCGACGACGAAGAGGACCGCCGCCCAGATCCGCACGGCGGTGTCCTGCCCGGCGTCCGCGAGCAGCAGGACGAAGAACAGCGGCGCCATGAGGATGCGCACGACCGTGATGATGTTCGCCACGTTCGCCGTCGAGGCGGGTCCGTCGCCCTTGCGGATCAGCCGCCCGCGCCACGGGAACTGCGCTGCACTGTGCGAGCCTTCGGTGCTGGTCATCGCACTCACTCCCTGCCGGTCAGTCCCCACGCGTCCTCGTCCGGTCCGTCATCCTCTTCAGGGTACCCGCGCGTCATGTCCGAGACCGGGTCGTCGCCGTACCGGTCTCCGTCGGCCTCGACCGCGGCACCACCCGCGGCAGCGGCTCCCGCGGACGAACCGCCCGGAGACGCCTGACCCACCGGCGGTGCAGCCGGAGCGGCGGCCGACGGCGGTTCCTCGCCGCGGAGCTTCGCGAGCACGCCGGGGAGCTGGTCCGGCGTCACGAGGACGTCGCGCGCCTTCGACCCCTCGGACGGCCCGACGATGTCACGCGACTCCATGAGGTCCATGAGGCGCCCGGCCTTGGCGAACCCGACGCGGAGCTTGCGCTGCAGCATCGACGTCGATCCGAACTGCGTCGACACGACCTGCTCGACCGCCGCGAGCAGCAGTTCGAGGTCGTCGCCGATGTCCGCGTCGATCTCCTTGCGCTCGACGACCGCCTGGACGTCCTGCCGGTACTCGGGGCGGGCCTGTCGGGTGACGTGCTGGACGACCTCGGCGACCTCGCTCTCCTGCACCCAGGCGCCCTGCACGCGGAGGGCCTTCGAGGACCCCATCGGCAGGAAGAGCGCGTCGCCCTGACCGATGAGCTTGTCGGCGCCCGGCTGGTCGAGGATCACCCGGGAGTCGGTGACGCTCGTCACGGCGAAGGCCACGCGGGACGGCACGTTCGCCTTGATCAGGCCGGTGATCACGTCGACCGAGGGGCGCTGCGTCGCGAGGACGAGGTGGATGCCGGCCGCGCGGGCGAGCTGGGTGATGCGGACGATCGACTCCTCGACGTCCCGTGGGGCGACGAGCATGAGGTCGGCGAGCTCGTCCACGACGACGAGCAGGTACGGGTACTTCTTGAGCTTCCGCTCGCTGCCCGCCGGCAGGATGATCTCGTTGTTCTCGATCGCCTTGTTGAAGTCGTCGACGTGGCGGAACCCGAACGACGCGAGGTCGTCGTACCGCATGTCCATCTCCTTCACGACCCACTGCAGCGCTTCGGCTGCCTTCTTCGGGTTCGTGATGATCGGCGTGATGAGGTGCGGGACCCCGGCGTAGATCGAGAGCTCGACGCGCTTCGGGTCGACGAGCACCATGCGGACCTCGGACGGCTTCGCACGCATCAGGAGCGAGGTGATCATCGAGTTGATGAACACCGACTTGCCGGACCCGGTGGACCCCGCGACGAGCAGGTGCGGCATCTTCGCGAGGTTCGCGACGACGAAGCCGCCCTCGACGTCCTTGCCGACGCCGATCGTCATCGGGTGCTTCGACTTGCGTGCAGCGTTCGACCGCAGGACGTCACCGAGCGACACGGTCTCGCGGTCGGTGTTCGGGATCTCGACACCGATCGCGCTCTTGCCCGGGATCGGCGAGAGGATCCGGACCTCGTTCGACGCGACCGCGTACGACAGGTTCTTCGAGAGCGCCGTGACGCGCTCGACCTTCACACCAGGGCCGAGCTCGATCTCGTAGCGCGTCACCGTCGGCCCGCGGGAGAACCCGGTGACCTTCGCGTCGACCTTGAACTCGGTGAGGACGCCCGTGATCGCCGCGACGATGTCGTCGTTCGCCTGGCTGCGCGCGACCGACGGGGTCCCCGCGCTCAGGGTCGTCGCCGCCGGCAGGCGGTACGGCTTGTCCGGGTCCTCGTCGTCCGCGGTCGCCGACAGGCCGTCGGCAGCGTCGGCTTGGTCGTCCGCCGGGTCCTCGGCCGGGAGGCTCGGGGAGACCACCGGGGACACCCCGGCATCGGGACGGGTCGCCTCGCCCACCGTCGGCTCGGCCACGGGTGCCGGTGCGGCGGGCACCGCGGCGCCGAAGTCGCGGAGCGCCTGCTCGGCCTGCTCGAGGTCCTGCTCGACCGAGTCGTTGAGGTTCACGGAACCGGGCTCGGACGGCGTGTGGTCGATGAGCCCTGCGGCTGCCCCGGCGTTCGGCGAGACCGAGGGCGCGGTCGGTGCCGCCTGGGTCGCCGCTGCCGGCAGCACGGGGCTGTCGAAGGCCGGGTCCTCCTCGCGCCCGGACTTGTTCCGCCGCCACCACGGGATGGTCTCGACACCCTCCTCAGCAGGGGCGCCGTCCTCGCCGAAGCCGAGGTCGTCGAACAGCTGGAACTCCTGCTCACCCTTCTTCCCCTTGCCGCGCGGCTTCCGCTGGACCGGCTCGGGGGCGACGTCGACCTCCTCGTCGACCGGAGCCGGAGCGCCGAAGAGGTAGGCGTAGAGCTCGTGCAAGCGCCGTCCGGTCTTGTTCGGCGGCGTCTTCGTGATGATGAACAGGGACAGCACGAGGAGCACCACGGCCACGGGCACGGCGACCCACGCGGTCGCGATCGTGACGAGCCACCCGATGACCACCCAACCGAGCACCCCACCAGCAGCGGCGAGGGCCGGCATGCCGTCGGACGCGCTCGGGGTCCCGCCGAAGACGTGGCACAGGGACGAGATCGAGACGAGCAGGATGCCGAGACCGATCCCGATGCGGGTGTTGTCGTGGACCGAGGCGGGGTGTCGGAAGAGCCACCCGGCGAACACGACCATGATGACCGGCAGGGCGAACGCGAGCCGCCCGAAGAGCCCTCCGAACGTGTAGGCGTCGAGGTTCACCGACACCGCGCTCGTCGGGTTCAACCACTCCACGACCGCTCCGGCGATCGCGAGCAGGACGAGCAGGAACGGGAAGCCGTCGCGACGTTGGTCCTTCTCGAGGGACTCCTTGCCGAGCACGCGGAAGAGCGCGCCGACGCCGTGCGCCATCGCGAGCCAGGCGGTCACGAGGGGGTTCTGCTCCCGGAACACCGGCGGCTGTGTGGCCGGCGGGAGCTTCTTCGTCGTCGCCTGGGTGCGCGACGTCCCGCGCGTCGCGCTCGTGCGCGACGACGAGGACGCGCGTGAGCGCGTGGTCGACTTGGTGCCTCCGGCCATGGGTGGAACCCTAATCCTGCCCGGGGACAAACGAGCGGAGGCCCGCCGCAGCGTCCGTGACGGACGTGCGACGGGCCTCCAGGCCGAACGCGCGACTGCGCGGCCCCGACCGAGGGTTACGCCTCGATGACGACCGGGACGATCATCGGGCGACGGCGGTGCTTGGAGTTGACCCAGCGGCCGACCGTGCGACGGACCACCTGGCTGAAGGCGTGCTGGTCACGCGTGCCGTTCGCGGCGGCCTCGGCGAGGGCCTTCGCGATCTGCGGGCGGACGTCGTCGAACACCGAGTCGTCCTCGGCGAAGCCGCGCGACTGGATCTCCGGGCCGACCACGCACTGTCCGGTGGTGAAGTCGACGGCGCAGAAGATCGAGATGAAGCCCTCTTCCGCGAGGACACGGCGGTCCTTGAGGTCGGCGTCGGTGATCTCGCCGACGGTCGAGCCGTCGACGTACACGTAGCCGATGTCGAGCTGGCCGGCGACGCGGACCTCGCCGTCCTTGAGGTCGACGACGATGCCGTCCTGCCCCAGGATGACGTTCCGCGGCGGGACGCCGGTCTGGATCGCGAGGTCGGCGCTCGCGTACAGGTGACGGTGCTCGCCGTGCACGGGGAGCACGTTCTTCGGCCGCAGGATGTTGTAGCAGTAGAGCAGCTCGCCGGCGCTGGCGTGGCCGGAGACGTGCACTCGCGCGTTGCCCTTGTGCACGACCTTCGCGCCGAGCTTCGTCAGCCCGTCGATCACGCGGTACACGGCGTTCTCGTTCCCGGGGATGAGGCTCGACGCCAGGATGACGGTGTCGCCCTCGCCGATCTCGATCTGGTGCTCGAGGTTCGCCATGCGCGCGAGCACGGCCATCGGCTCGCCCTGCGACCCGGTCGACATGTAGACGATCTGGTCGTCCGGGACGTTCTTCGCCTTCTTCGTGTCGATGAGGACGTCGTCCGGGACCCGGAGGTAGCCGAGCTCGGCCGCGATCGTCATGTTCCGGATCATCGAGCGGCCCATGAAGGCGACCTTGCGGTTCGCGGCGGCCGCGGCGTCGAGCACCTGCTGGACGCGGTGCACGTGCGACGAGAAGCTCGCGACGACCACCTTCTTGCGGGCGCGCGTGATGATGTTCTCGAGGACCGGGCCGATGTCGCGCTCGGGCGCGGTGAAACCCGGCACGTCGGCGTTCGTCGAGTCCGGCAGGAACAGGTCGACGCCCTGCTCGCCGAGGCGGGCGAAAGCACGGAGGTCCGTGATCCGGTCGTCGAGCGGGAGCTGGTCCATCTTGAAGTCGCCCGTGTGCAGGACACGACCGGCGGGGGTCGTGATCGCGACGGCGAGGGCGTCCGGGATGGAGTGGTTGACGGCGACGAACTCGAGGTGGAACGGGCCGAGCTGCTCGGTCTGGTCCTCCTGCACGACGAGCGCGTACGGCTTGATCCTGTGTTCCTTGAGCTTTGCCTCGACGAGCGCGAGGGTCAGTGTGGAGCCGATCAGCGGGATGTCGTCGCGGAGCTTCAGGAGGTAGGGGACGGCACCGATGTGGTCCTCGTGGCCGTGCGTGAGCACGACGCCGAGCACGTCGTCGAGGCGGTCCCGGATGGGTGCGAAGTCCGGCAGGATGAGGTCGACACCGGGCTGGTGCTCCTCCGGGAACAACACACCTGCGTCGACGACGAGGAGCTTGCCCTCGTACTCGTACACGGTCATGTTGCGACCGATCTCGCCGAGGCCCCCGACGGGGACGACGCGGAGGGTGCCGGCTTCGAGCGGCTGCGGTTCGGAGATCTGGGTGGGCATTCGGTCCTGACTGTCGTGCGACGCACTGCCCGTGCGACGCGGTCTTCCTAACGTGTGGTGCCTGGCACCTTCGGCAATGCGCCGCCGGCCGCTGCGTTGCGGTCGGGGCGGAAGTTCGAGAAGTCGGCGCCCGGGATGTCCCGGACCGCTTCGAGGGAGGTCTCGATGGCGTAGGCCTCGGTGTCCTCGGGGCCGACGAGGGGCAGGCGGACGCGCGGGCTGCCGATGCGGCCGAGCCCGTGCAGCACGTACTTCGCCGCGACGGTGCCGGGGACGTGGGTCATGATCGCACGGACCAGGGGTTCGACGCGCTTGTGCTCGGCGGTCGCGGTCGCGAGGTCGCCGCGGTTCACGGCGTCGACGATCGTGCGGTAGGGCGTGCTCGTGATGTTCGCGGTGACGCCGATGAGCCCGGTGGCCCCGATCGACAGGTGCGGGAGCACGTTCGTGTCGTCACCGGAGAAGTACATGAGGTCGGTGTTGTTGAGCACCCGGGAGACCTCGGCGAAGTCGCCCTTGGCGTCCTTCACGGCGAGGATGTTCGGGTGGTGCGACGCCCGCACGATGGTCTCGTACGTGATCGGGATGCCCGTGCGGCCGGGGATGTCGTAGAGGATGACGGGCAGGTCGGTGGCGTCGGCGATCATCCGGAAGTGGGTGAGCACGCCCGCCTGCGTCGGCTTGTTGTAGTACGGCGTGACGATCATGACACCGTCGGCGCCGGCATTCTCGCTCTGCTTGTAGAGGTGGATGGCGTGCGCGGTCTCGTTCGAGCCACCGCCCGTGATGATCTTCGCGCGGCCGGCGGCGACGGACTTGCCGACCTCGACGAGCCGGAGCTTCTCGGGGTCGGTGAGCGTCGACGTCTCGCCGGTGGTGCCCGTGACGACGATGCCGTCGGCGCCGGCCGTGATGCAGTCGTCGATGTGCTGTTCGACGCCGGGCCAGTCGACCTCGCCGTCGGCGGTGAACGGGGTCACGAGGGCGACGAGGACCTGGCCGAAGGGATTCTCACGCGTGGACACGGGGACCAGCGTACCGGGGTCGGGCGTCGGGCCCGCAGTCCGCCCGGACGGTGGCCGGCCGGGAGGCACGGCTCGGCCCGTGCGCGGCTGCTGCGGGCTGCGGGCGGTCGGGTCCGGCGCGGGGCCGCCCCCGCGGCGCGGTTCGCACCCGCACAACCGAAGACGGTGCGCACCACGCGAATCCGCAGTGCGCACTGCCTTTGGTTGTGCGGTGGTCGCGCTCCGCGCGCTGCCGCGCAGCGCGGCGAGCGCAGCGCAGCGCAGCGCTCCGCGCAGCGCAGCGCTCCGCGCAGCGCGGCGAGCGCTGTGCGTTGGTCGCGCTCCGCGCGCTGCCGCGCAGCGCAGCGCAGCGGCCGGCGCGGCTCGCCCGCAGCGCGCGCTACGGACGCGTGCGCTCCGCGCGGCGCCACTCGAGGAAGCGGAAGCGCGTGCCGTCGACGCGGGACTCCTGCCACGGCCCCTCGTCGACGAGCGTCCAGCCCCCGCCGAGCTCCGGCGCGAGTGTGTCACCCGGGACCTCGACGTCGATGACCGTCTCGGACACCCGGTCGGCGAAGGCGAGTCCCGCCGCGTACACCTGCCCACCGCCGATGATCCACACGGGTTCGTCGGTGTCGAGCGCGGTCGCGAGGTCGTGCGCCACCTCGGCCCCGGACGCGGCGTCCGACGCGGCCCAGTCGGCGTCCCGCGTGAGCACGACGTTCCGCCGCCCGGGCAGCGGCCGGAACCGCGGCGGCAGGGACTCCCACGTCCGCCGGCCCATCACCACGGTGGCGTCGCCCGTGACCTGCCGGAAGTGGGCGAGGTCCTCCGGGACGTGCCACGGCATGCCGCCGTCCGCCCCGATCACCCCGGACCGCGACCGCGCCCAGACCATCCCCACGCCGTGGACGGGCTCGGTCCACTCCAGGCCAGAGGACATCAGACGGCGACCGCGGCCGTGATGGCGGGGTGGTGGTGGTACCCGACGACCTCGATGTCCTCGTACACGTAGTCGTCGATCGAGTCCCGCGTCGCGAGGCGCAGCGTCGGCATCGGGTACGGCGTGCGGGTGAGCTGCTCGCGGACCTGCTCGACGTGGTTGTCGTAGACGTGGCAGTCGCCGCCGGTCCACACGAAGTCGCCGACCTCGAGCCCGGTCTGTGCCGCGATCATGTGCGTCAGGAGCGCGTACGAGGCGATGTTGAACGGCACCCCGAGGAACATGTCTGCGCTGCGCTGGTAGAGCTGGCACGAGAGCTTGCCGTCCACGACGTAGAACTGGAAGAACGCGTGGCAGGGGGCGAGCGCCATGTCCGGCACATCGGCGACGTTCCACGCGGACACGATGAGGCGACGCGAGTCCGGGTCGTTGCGGATCTGCTCGATGACCTGGGCGATCTGGTCGACGTGCTCGCCCGACGGGGTCGGCCAGGACCGCCACTGCACGCCGTAGACCGGGCCGAGGTCGCCGTCCTCGCCCGCCCACTCGTTCCAGATCCGGACGCCGTGCTCCTGCAACCATCGCGCGTTCCCGTCGCCGCGCAGGAACCACAGCAGCTCGTAGGCGACCGACTTGAAGTGGACGCGCTTCGTCGACACGAGCGGGAAGCCCTCCGACAGGTCGTAGCGCAGCTGGGCGCCGAAGATGCTGCGTGTGCCGGTGCCGGTGCGGTCGCCCTTCGGCGCGCCCTCCTCGAGCACGCGACGCAACAGGTCCTCGTAGGGGGTCGGGACGCTGGGATCGGGCTGCACGGTCTCGTCGGTCACGACCACGAGCCTACGACGAGCCGGGGACATGTCCGGGTTGCTGAGTAGCGTTGTGGGCATGCCCGACACCACCCCA
The DNA here is from genome assembly GCF_001475545.1 of Curtobacterium luteum. GTDB lineage: Bacteria > Actinomycetota > Actinomycetes > Actinomycetales > Microbacteriaceae > Curtobacterium > Curtobacterium luteum_A. The sequence goes on from NZ_LDQC01000028.1 coordinate 21,866, forward strand.
CAGCCGCTCTCGATCGTGATCGCCGGCGCGTCCGGCTTCATCGGCACGCCCCTCGTCCGCGCGCTCCGCGAGGCCGGGCACCACGTCTCCACGCTCGTGCGTCGCGAGCCCCGCTCCCCCGCCGAGTTCCGCTGGGCACCGGGGTCACGGCCGCTCGACCCCGCGATCCTCGACGGAGCGGACGTCGTCATCAACCTCGCCGGCGCGAACATCGGCAAGCTGCCGTGGACCGCTGCCTACAAGCAGGAGATCCTCCGGTCGCGGGTGTCCGCCACCGAGACGCTTGTCGAGGCGATGCGGCACGCGACGAACCCGCCGGCGCTGTTCCTGTCCGGCTCGGCGTCGGGTGTCTACGGCGACCGCCCGTCCGACGTGCTCGAGGACGATGCGGCCGCCGGCTCCGGCTTCCTCGCGGAGGTCTGCGCCGCGTGGGAGGGCGCAGCGAACGCGGCCCCGGACGGCGTCCGCGTCGTGACGCTGCGGACCGGCATCGTCGTCGGACAGGGCGGCGGCGCGCTCGCCCCGCTCGTGCCGCTCACGAAGGCGGGGCTCGGCGGCAGGCTCGGCACCGGCGGCCAGTTCTGGCCGTGGATCGCCCTCGACGACGAGGTCGGCGCGATCGTGCACCTCGCCACCAGCCCCGACGCCGCCGAGGTGTCGGGTCCGGTGAACCTCGCGGGCCCGGAGCCCGCCGTCTCCGACCGCATCACCCACCGTGTCGCGGAGGACCTGCACCGCCCCTACCTGTTCCGGATGCCCGAGTTCGCGCTGCGTCTCGTCCTCCGTGAGGCCGCGGACGAGATGCTCCTGTCGAGCCAGCAGATGGTCCCGACGAAGCTGCTCGGCTCCGGCTACGCCTTCCGGTACACGCGCGCCGAGGATGCGGTGGACGCCGCGTTCTGATCGCGACCAGCAGACGGCCTGGAGGCACGGGGCGGGCCCGCCAGGAGCCTCCAGACCATCATCCGCGTGCCCTGGTGAGCGCTTCGCGCATCGCGGCCCGCGCCCGCTTGCGGTCACCGGCGGCGTCGTAGACGACGCCGAGGCGGTACCAGCCGCGCCAGTCCGACGGGTCCTGCTCGACCGCCGCCTTGTAGCGCGGGAAGAGCTCGTCCGCGGCCTCGCGGGTCGGCCGACCTGAGGGGCGCACCTCCACGACGTCGTCGGGGGCACCCCCCTCGGCCTCGAGCCGAGCGCCGAGCCGTGTGATGCGGAAGCCGAAGCGGAGCTCCAGGACCAACAGGAGGGCGCCGATCACCGCGACGACGAACAGCGCCACGCCGATGCCGATGCCGACCGGGACGCCGGTCGCGATGAAGGCGACGGCACGCTGCCCGACGAGCACGATGTAGAGCACGAGGAGCACCGCCATGAGCGCGGCGCCCCAGAACGGTGAACGCAGAGCGGAACGCACGGGACCGCCGTCAGCCGATGCCGAGGACGCTGCCGAGCCCCACGGTGAGACCCCGCACTGCCCCGACCGCGGACAGTGCCGCCCGGATGCCCGCGACGTACGCGACGTCGTCGTTCGTGTCGTGCCGGATCGTCAGGGTCTCGCCGGGGCCGCTGAGCAGGACGTCCTGGACGGCCTTGATCCCGGGCAGCCGGAGGGAGTGGATCGGGACACTCGCGACCTGCTGCCCGCGGGCGCGCTGGTCGACGTGCGGTGCGTCGACCGGGCCGACCTCGCGGCGAGCGTCGGCGATGAGCTCCGCGGTGCGGACGGCGGTACCGGACGGCGAGTCGACCTTGCCGGCGTGGTGGGTCTCGACGATCTCGACGGCGGGGAACCACGGTGCGGCGATCGTCGCGAGGTGGGTGCCGAGCACCGAGCCGATCGAGAAGTTCGGAACGACGAGGACGCCCTGGTCCGGTCGGGCCTCGAGTCCGGCGCGGAGTCGTGCGAGCCGGTCCTGCGACCAGCCCGAGGTCCCGACGAGCACGTTCGCACCACCGGCGAGCGCGTTCTCGACGATCGCCGGGCTGAGGGCCGGGACGGTCACGTCGACGACGAGTTCCGAGCCCTGGAACACCGATGGCGGGGCCTCGTGCGCGCCGTCCTTCGACGAGAGCCGTGCGACGAGCTCGAAGTCCGGCAGTTCCTCGACCACCGAGGCCACGAGGGCCCCGAGCCGACCGGTGGCGCCGACGACGGCGACGGGAGTGACCATGCCTCCCATCCTAGGATCGGGGCATGCCACTCGACGTCAGGACCGTGCCGGCCGACCTGCCCGAGGTGGACGCGCTGCTCGACGCGTACCTCGACGAGCGCGAGCGGACGTTCCCGACCGCGCAGGGGACGTACTCGCGGAAGCGGACGCCGGCGGCGGAGTTCGTGCCGCCGAACGGCGTGTTCGTGGTCGCGTACGACGACGGCGTGCCGGTCGGGTGCGGCGGCCTGCGACGCATCGCGGACGGGGTGCTCGACGACGGTGACACCGCAGCCGACCGTGTCGACGTCCGCTTCGAGGTGAAGCACGTGTTCGTCGCGCCGGACGGACGCGGCCGCGGGGTCGCGACGGCGGTCATGGACGCCCTGGAGCAGCGGGCCGGGACACTCGGCGCGACCAGCATCGTGCTCGACACGAACGACTCGCTCGCGGCAGCCGGCGCGATGTACCGCAGTCGCGGCTACCAGCGCACCGAGCCGTTCAACGAGAACCCCAACGCGACCGCCTGGTACCGCAAGCCGGTCGTCTGAGCCGAGCCGTGCCTCCAGGCCGGTTCCGCGCCGGACGGACGTGACCCGACGGAGCCGTGCTCAGACGGGCTGGTCGACCGGCAGCCCGGTCCGGAACTCGACCGGCAGGTGCGCCAGGTCGTTCAGCGTGACGACCTCGGCGGGCTTCGCCGAGCGGATGCGGATGATCGTGAGGGCGGTGTGCGCCACGTTGGTGCCCATCCAGCGCCACTCCGGTGCCTGGAAGGCCTCCCGGACGAACCAGCCGATGACGGCGTTGTGCGTGATGAGGAGGTCGTGCCGGTCCTCACGAGCCGGGGTGAACCACTCGGCGACGGCATCGCCCATCTGGGCCTGACCGGCGACGATCTCCTCTTCCGTGATGCCGCCGTACCACCCCTGGTACGCGTGCGGCATGTCCGGGGTCGGTCCGGAGGGGATGCAGTCGAACAGGAGCGTCGACGGCTCGGGCTGGATCGAGGGCAGACGCTGCGCGATGAACGCCGCGGTCTCGCTCGGGGCCTCGAGCGGCGAGTGGTAGACGCCGTCGAACGGCACGCCACCGAGGCGGTCGGCGACGAGGGTCGCCTGGCGCTTGCCACGCTCGGACAGCTTGCCGTCGCGGAGTCCGTGCTCGGCGTCCTGGTGTTCGCCGTGCCGGACCAAGTACAGGTAGTGCGACATGTCGATGCTCAACCCCCGTTGCTGATCGCCGTCTCGAGGTCCTCCTGGCGCACGGCGCCGACGACCGAGGTGATCATCGGCCGGGTCAGCAGGTCCGCTGCGAGCTCCTGGACGTCGGAGCGGCTCACGCGGTCGACGCGCTCGAGCGCGGTGGCGAGGTCGGTGTACTCCCCCGTTCCGAGCTCGGAGCGTCCGAGTCGGGTCATGCGCGCGTCGGAGTCCTCGAGCGACAGGGTGAGCGCCCCCTCGATCTGCCCCTTGGCGCGGCGGAGCTCGTCGTCCGAGATGCCGTCCGACACCATCCGGGCGAACTCCTGGTCGACGATCTCGACGACACCGGGCACGTTGTCCGGCGCGCAGCCCGCGTAGACACCGAAGGCGCCGTTGTCGAGGTACGCCGGAGCGAAGGACGACACCGCGTAGGCGAGGCCGCGGCGCTCACGGACCTCCTGGAACAGCCGGGAGCTCATGCCCCCGCCCAGCACCGCGTTGAGCACGCTGAGCGTGGGGCGGCGTTCGTCACGGAGGTCGAGCCCCTGCGAGCCCCGGAGCATGCTGACCTGCTCGGTCGGCCGGTGCACGACGGAGAGCTTGGGCACGGCGGGGTCGGCGACGGGCTGCGGCGTCCGGCGCGCGAGCGGTGCCGACCGTTCGGCGTGCTGGAACACCGAGGCCACGAGGTCGCGGAACCGATCGTGGTCCACCGCGCCGGCGGCGGTGACGACGATGCCGTTCGGCGCGTAGTGCTCCCGGTAGTGGGCGAGGACCTCGTCGCGCTGCACGGCGCGGATGCTGTCCGGGGTGCCCCCGATCGGCCGTCCGAGGGGGTGCCCGTCGAAGGCCGCGGCGAAGAAGGCCTCACCCGCGACGTCGGCGGGGTCGTCGGCCGCCATCGCGAGTTCCTCGAGGATGACGCCGCGCTCGATGTCGAAGGCCTCGGGGTCGAGGACGGACCCGGTGACCATGTCACCGATCACCTGCACGGCCATCGGGACGTCGGCGTCCCGGACCCGTGCGTAGTAGCACGTGTACTCCTTGGCCGTCGCGGCGTTGTGCTCGCCGCCGACCGAGTCGAACGCGATCGCGATGTCGAGCGCACTGCGGCCCTCGGTGCCCTTGAAGAGGAGGTGTTCGAGGAAGTGCGTGGAGCCGAACTGCCCCTCGCGCTCGTCGCGCGAACCGACCCCGACCCAGAACCCGATGCTCGTCGAGGCAGCTCCCGGCACCGCCTCGGTGAGGACGCGGACGCCGGAGGGCAGGACGGAGCGGCGGACGAAGGCGCCTCCGGACGTCAGGAACGACGTGTCCGGGGCCTCCAGTGGCAACGGCACAGGGTGACTCATCGGAGACGAGCCTACTGACCGTCGACCGGCTTCCCCCCAGTTTCACCGCCGTTCACGACGTGCCTCGAACTGGGGTACAGAAATTGAGGACAGACCGACTCGTCTGTCTGTCCTCCTTGTGCTATCGTTCTGCTACCGGATCGAAAGCCCCCCTAGATTCCGATCCGGTGGCTCGGGACATCAGTCCTGCGTGACCGGTTCCCCCGATCGGTCCCGGAGCCGATGAGCCCAAGGAGCCACGCTGTGACGGTCGATTCCCCCCAACCGGCCGTCCAGCGTCTCCTGGGTCCGAGCGACGACCTCGCGTCGCCGGGCGGGTCGAGCGTCCCCCCGGCTCCCCGCACCGGCGGCGCGAAGGTCCGCATCCTCGAGACCGCCACGCGGCTCTTCTACGAGGAGGGCATCCGGAACGTCGGCGTCGACCGCCTGATCTCCGAGGCCAGCGTCACGAAGGCGACGTTCTACAAGCACTACGGGTCGAAGGACAACCTGATCCTCGCCTACATCCGCGCGCAGCACGACGCAGCGGTCGCGAAGTTCGAGGCCATCGTCGCCGAGGCCGCCTCGCCTGCCGACGCGATCCGAGCCTGGGTCGCGGCCGTCTCCGAGCAAGTGGACCACGTCGACTTCCGCGGCTGCGCGTTCCTCAACGCCGCCGCGGAGTACCACGACCCACGCGACCCCGTGCGTGAGGTCGTCGCGACGCACCGCGACTGGTACACGGACCGGCTCGCCTCGCTCCTGCAGGCCGCCGGACACCCGCTCGCCGGCGACGGCGCGGACGAGTTGATGCTGGCGCGCGACGGCGCGATGACCGGTGCGTACGCGGGTGACGCGATCGCCGCCACCGCGGCGCTCGGGCGCGTGGTCGAGCGGGTGCTCACCGCCTGACCAGCAGCCGGCGCGGTGCTGTCGCTGGCGCCGCTCCTGTCGCTGTCGCACAGGCGCAGCGCTGTCGCAGATCCGGCCTGGAGGCACGGCCCCGGTCCGTCACGCCGACCGCTTTCCGCACACCCCTGGTCGCGCCCCCCGTCCGGGGGTACCGTGACGCCACGATCGACCATCCCGCCGATCGTGGCCGGGTCGACCCGTTTCCCTGCAGCGTCGACCGGGTCCCGTGCTGCCAGCACGTCTCGAGGACATCGATGTTCGACAACGCCTTCATCCGCAACGCCGTCGACCGGAGCGCCGAGAACGCGCTCGACCGACGACGGTTCTTCACCGCAGCCGGGGTCGTCGGCGCCTCCGCCGGCATCGCCGCGCTCAGCTCGTCGGTTCTCACCACGGACCGTGCGTCCGCGTCCCCCGAGGAGGACGGTGCCGTCTCGGACGCCGCGATCCTCAACTTCGCGCTCAACCTCGAGTACCTCGAGGCGGAGTTCTACCTGCGCGCCGTGTTCGGCGACGGGCTCACCGACAGCATGATCACCGGCATCGACCCCCAGGGCCCGGTGATCGGCGGCAGCAAGGTCCCGTTCAAGAGTGCGGCCATCCGGGGCATCGCCACCGAGATCGCGAACGACGAACGGGCGCACGTCGCGTTCCTCCGGGCGGCGCTCGGCGGCGCGAAGGTCTCCCGTCCGAAGATCGACTTCACGAACGCCTTCACCGCTGCTGCGCGGGCCGCCGGCCTCGTCGGGCCGACCGGGACGTTCGACCCCTTCGCGAGCGAGGAGGCATTCCTGCTCGGTGCCTACGTGTTCGAGGACGTGGGGGTGACCGCGTACAAGGGCGCAGCACCGCTCATCACGAACAAGACGTACCTGAGCGCTGCCGCGGGGATCCTGGCGGTCGAGGCCTACCACGCCGGGATCATCCGCTCGAAGCTGTACGAGAAGGGGCTGCAGGTGCCGGCGGGCAAGATCTCCGACGCGCGCGACTCCCTCGACGGCCCGACCGACGACGACCAGGGCATCGTGACCTCGTCCGGCGCGGTGAACCTCGTGCCGACGGACGCGAACTCGATCGCGTACGGACGCACGGCCGAACGCGTCCTGAACGTCGTCTTCCTGACGCCGGTGCAGATCGACAAGGGCGGGTTCTTCCCCGAGGGCGTGAACGGTCCGATCGTCGCGAGCGGCAACCCCGGCAGCGCGACCGGGCCCGCGTGACGCGCCACGCGCGCTGAACGCAACCGGTGCGCGGACGGGAGGCGCGGTGCGGGTTCGCACCGTTCCTCCCGGCCGCCGTCAGGCCCCGGGTGTTTGCTGGCGGCATGACGAACGACCCGAACTGGAAGCTGCCCGAGGTCCCCTCCTTCGAGCTCACGAGCCCTGACTTCACCGACGGCGGCGCGCTGCCCGGCTGGGCACGCGGCTCGGACGCCGGCGGCGAGGACCGCTCCCCCGCACTCGAGTGGACCGGTGAGCCCGAGGGCACCCGCAGCTACGTCCTGACCGTGTACGACCCCGACGCCCCGACGGGTTCGGGGTTCTGGCACTGGGCGGTGACCGACATCCCCGCCGGCACGCACTCGCTCGGACGCGGCGCCGGCACGGACGACGCGCTGCTGCCCGCCGAGGCCCTCCGCCGGCGCAACGAGTACGGCACCGACACGTTCCTCGGGGCGGCCCCGCCCGCCGGGCACGGCGCTCACCGCTACTTCTTCACGCTGAGCGCCCTGGACGTGCCCGTCCTCGAGGCCCCGGCGGACGCGACGCCCGCGGTCGTCGGGTTCCTGCTCCGCGAGCACCTGCTCGGCCGCGCCCAGCTCGTCGGCACGCAGGAGACCCCCGCCGCCTGATCGCGCGCGGCGCACCGGCCGCCGGTGCGCCGGCCGCCGGTGCGCGCCCGAGTCTCGGCTCCGCGGACAGTTTCGTGGCGTCCGTTCCGCGAGGGTGTCCGCAGGGCCGAGACTCGGCAGGCAGGCGCACCGGTGCGCTGCACCACGAACGGCGAACGGCCGCCGCTCCGGTCAGGAGCGACGGCCGTTCGTGCGTCGGGACGCGGGAGGATCAGCCCTCGGCCGGAGCCTCGGCGTGGGTCTCGTGACCCTTGCCGCCTTCGGTGTCCACCTCGTCGGCGACCACCGGCGCGAGCGACAGCTTGCCGCGGTCGTCCACCTTGGTGACCTCGACCAGGATCTTCTGGCCCACGCCGAGCACGTCCTCGACGTTCTCCACACGCTTGCCACCGGCGAGCTTGCGGACCTCGGAGACGTGGAGCAGACCGTCACGGCCCGGGAGCAGCGACACGAACGCACCGAACGTCGCGATCTTGACGACCGTGCCGAGGAACTGGTCCCCGATCTCCGGGTTCGTCGGGTTCGCGATGGCGTTGACCTGGGCACGGGCGGCCTCGGCCGACGGACCGTCGACGGCGCCGATGTACACGGTGCCGTCGTCCTCGATCGAGATGTCGGCGCCGGTCTCGTCCTGGATCCCGTTGATCGTCTTGCCCTTCGGGCCGATCAGCTCGCCGATCTTGTCGACCGGGATCTGCACCGAGATGACGCGCGGAGCGGTGTCGGCCATCTCGTCGGGGGCGTCGATGGCCTCGTTCAGCACACCGAGGATCGCGGAGCGCGCCTCCTTGGCCTGCTTGAGCGCGGCGTCGAGGACCGACGAGGGGATGCCGTCGAGCTTCGTGTCGAGCTGGATCGCCGTGACGAAGTCCGACGTACCGGCGACCTTGAAGTCCATGTCGCCGAGGGCGTCCTCGGCACCGAGGATGTCGGTCAGCGCCGCGTAGCGGGTCTGGCCGTCGACGGTGTCGGAGACGAGGCCCATCGCGATGCCCGCGACCGGGGCCTTGAGCGGCACACCGGCGTTGAGGAGCGACAGGGTCGAGGCGCAGACGGAGCCCATCGACGTCGAACCGTTGGAGCCGAGGGCCTCGGACACCTGACGGATGGCGTAGGGGAACTCCTCGCGCGACGGCAGCACCGGCACGAGGGCGCGCTCGGCGAGGAAGCCGTGCCCGATCTCGCGACGCTTCGGCGAACCCACACGGCCGGTCTCACCGGTCGAGTAGGGCGGGAAGTTGTAGTGGTGCAGGTAGCGCTTCTTCGTGACGGGCGACAGCGAGTCGATCTGCTGCTCCATCTTGAGCATGTTCAGCGTGGTGACACCGAGGATCTGCGTCTCGCCGCGCTGGAAGATCGCCGAACCGTGGACGCGCGGGATCACGGCGACCTCGGCGTCGAGCGGACGGATGTCGGCGAGGCCACGGCCGTCCATGCGGACCTGCTCGGTCAGGATGCGGCCGCGGACGACCTTCTTCGTGACCGACTTGTAGGCGGCGCTGACCTGGCCGTTGGCGCTCTCGGGGAGCTCGCCGGCCTCGACCTTGGCCGCGACGGCCTCCTTCACGCGGGCCTTCAGGGCGTCGTCCTTGTCTTGACGCTCGAGCTTGCCGGCGATCTGGTAGACGTCCTTGAGCTCGTCGAGGGCGACCGCCTCGACGGCGTCGTAGACCTCGGGGGCGTAGGGCGGGAAGACCGGGTAGTCCTGGATCTCCTTGGCCGACTGCGCGGCCATCTTCGCCTGCGCCTCGACGAGGACCTTGAGGAACGGCTTCGCCGCCTCGAGGCCCTGCGCGACGATCGCCTCGTCGGGCTTGGTCGCGCCGCCCTGGATGAGGTCCCAGCTGTGCTCGGTGGCCTCGGCCTCGACCATCATGATCGCGACGTCCTCGTTGCCGGCCTCGTCCGTGACGACACGACCCGCGACGGTGAGGTCGAAGACGGCCTCGGCGAGCTGCGACGCCTTCGGGAACGCGACCCACTGGTCGCCGATCAGCGCGAGGCGCACACCGGCGATCGGGCCGGAGAACGGCAGACCGGAGATCTGCGTCGACGCGGACGCCGCGTTGATCGCGAGCGCGTCGTAGAACTCGTCCGGCGCGATGCTCAGGACGGTGATGACGATCTGGACCTCGTTGCGGAGGCCGTCGACGAACGACGGGCGCAGCGGCCGGTCGATGAGGCGGCAGACGAGGATCGCCTCGGTGCTCGGGCGGCCTTCACGACGGAAGAACGAGCCGGGGATCTTGCCCGCGGCGTACGAGCGCTCCTCGACGTCGACGGTCAGCGGGAAGAAGTCGAAGCCCTCCCGCGGGTGCTTGCCGGCGCTGGTGGCCGAGAGGAGCATGGTCTCCTCGTCGAGGTACGCGGCGACCGCGCCCTGCGCCTGCTGCGCGAGTCGGCCGGTCTCGAACCGGACGACGCGCTTGCCGAACTTGCCGTTGTCGATGACGGCTTCGGCGAACTTGATCTCGGGACCCTCCAAAAGGGTGCCTCCTTGACGTGTTCTCGGCAGACCCGGCGACGGCACACGACGGTGCGTGCGCGCCGAGGTGTCGGGACGCATGTCTGGCCAGCAGTAGAAGCACTCGGGACACCTTGTCGGCCCGCGAGCCACCACCGATGACCAGCTCCGTGCCCGGTCTGCGCAGTGTTTGTGTGACGACCGGGTTCGATCCCGGTCGCGTGCCGAGGAACGGTCCCCGGACGAGATGGACTTTACCAGTCCTCAGGCGATCCGCGGGCGAGGCGCACGAGGAACCCGCACCTGGCCGCTAGCGTACCGAGCATGCGCCTCCCCCTCTCCGGGCGAGGGTTCGTCGTGGCCGCCGTGGTCGCGGGCGTGCTCGTCGCCCCCCTCGTGACCGCGGCCCCGGCGAGCGCGACGACCTACCCGACGTGGCAGGACGTCCAGCGTGCGAAGGGCAACGAGCAGGCCAAGAAGGCCGAGGTCGACCGCGTGCAGACCGCACTGCAGCAGGTGCAGGCCGACGCCGCCGCGAAGTCCGCCGCCGCGATCACCGCCTCCGAGGCGGCGGACCGGGCCGATGCGGAGCTGGCGACGGCCACCCAGACCGCCACGAGCCTCCAGGCCCAGGCGGACAGCGCCTCGGCGACCGCGGAGCGGGCGCAGCAGCGCGCCGGGCAGCTCGCCGCCGACCTGTACCGCGACGGCGCGACCGACCAGATGTCCACCCGGATCGCGACCACGAAGGACCCGGACCAGCTGCTCTACCAGCTCGGTGCGCTCGACCAGCTCTCCTCCACGTGGGCCGGTGTCATGGACGACGCGTCCGTCGCTGCCGGGACGGCGTCGTCGCTGCACGAGCAGGCGAAGCGTGCCGAGGACGAGCGGGCCGACCTCGCGTCCGCCGCCGAGGCGAAGTCCGCCGACGCGAAGTCGGCGCAGGAAGCCGCGGACGCCGCGGTGGACGACACCCAGCAGCGCAGCGACGAGCTCTACGCCCAGCTCGCGTCCCTGCAGGACACCACGGCGTCGGAGGAGCGCGGCTACCAGCTCGGCCTCCAGGTCGCGGCGCAGAAGGCCGAGCAGCAGCGCCGGCGCGAGGAGGCGGCCGAGCGGCAGCGCGAACAGCAGGCAGCTGCGGCCAACGACAGCCCCGGCGCGAGCGGGAGCAGCGACGGGGGCGGCAGCACGAGCGGTGGCTCCGGGACGAACTACCCGAGCACCGGCGGTGTGGTCGTCGACCCGGCGGGTGCCCAGGCGTACGCCCGGAGCGCGATCGGCGCCTACGGCTGGGGGTCCGACCAGATGAGCTGCCTGGTCTCGCTGTGGACGCAGGAGTCCGGTTGGCGGGCGAACGCCCTGAACGTGTCGAGTGGCGCGTACGGCATCCCGCAGGCGCTCCCCGCCGACAAGATGGCGGTCGCCGGCGCGGACTGGCGGACGAACGCAGCCACGCAGATCAACTGGGGTCTCGCGTACATCCACGACGCCTACGGGTCGCCCTGCGGCGCCTGGAACCACGAGATGAGCGTCAACCCGCACTGGTACTGACGCGCGTGGGCCGCGGCGCGGTCGGTGTCCGGACGGGAGGCGCGGGTCGGCGCCGCCACGTGTCCTGACGCAACCCGCATCCAGCCTGGAGGCGCGAGGCGGCGCCGCCACGGGCCTCCCGCCCGGCGCGTGGTCACCGCGCGGGCGCCGTCCGACGCAGTCAAGGGACCCCGCTCGCTCCAGCCGAGCGGGTGCGCGGCCGTTCGCGGCCGTGCGCACGACCGCGCACGACGCGCCTGGTAGCCGCACCGTACGACGTGTCAGGCCGCGCGACCTGCGGCACCCGCACGCTGCAGTCCGTCCTCGACCGGCCAGCCACCGAGCCGGACCACCTCGCCGGACGCACCGACGAGCCGTGCCGCGTGACCGCTGGCGCGGAGCATCTCCGGCGCACGCCGACCACGGACGACCGCGGCGGTCGAGAGCGTGTTCGCGGTCACGCACGAGGGAGCGACCACCGTCACCGACCGCCAGACCGGCTCGGCGGGGAGCCCCCACCGCGGGTCGAGGATGTGGTGCATTGCGTGTCCGTCCCGCTCCCACCGCCGCTTCTGCGTGCTCGACGTCGCGATCGACCACCCCGACGCAACGCGGACGTGGTCGAGCGGATCCGTCTCGAGATCCTGCACCCGGACCTGCCAGCCGCCGGACGGGTCGGGGCCCGCCGTCGCGACGTCGCCGCCGAGCGACACGAGCGCTCCGATGCCGAGACGCGCGGTGATGCTCGCGGCCGCCATGTCGGCGGCGGCGGCCTTCGCGGTCGCGCCGAGGTCGAGGCGGGTGCCGGCCGGGACCCGGAGGAAGGTGCCGCTGAGCAGGATGCGCTGCCAGGCGGGACGCGTGTCGAGGGCGGCCGCGAGGGCCGCCGGGTCCGTGACTCCCGCGTCGTCGGTGAGCCTGTCGCCGTGCTGGTGGAACGCCGCGTCGTACCCGAGCGTCACCATGCGGTTGCCGAGCGTCGGGTCGACGTCGCCGTCGGTGAGCCGCGCGGCGTCCAGCGCCTGGTGCACGAGGGACGCCAGGAGCGGCGACACCTCGGCGCCGTGCTCGAGGTCGGCGGTGCGCGCGACGAGTTCGGAGTCGTCGCGGAAGCGGCTGCAGGCGCGGTCGACGGCGTCGGTGACCTCGCGGACGCAGGCTTCGGCGGCGGCGAGGTGTCGGCGGTCGCGGTGGTCGAGGACGACCCGGGCGGTGGTGGTCCAGAGCGCCCACTCGGCGGCGGCGCGCATCAGGAGCCCGTCGTCGTCGCGTCGGAGGACGAGTTCTGGCTGCCCTGCGTGACACCGGACGAGCTGCTGCCGCTCGTGCTGCTGCTGTCACTGCTGCCGCTCGTGCTGCTGCTGTCACTGCTGCCGCTGCTGCTGCTCGTGCTGCTGCCGGAGCTCGTGCTCGTGTCGGTGCTCGTCGTTCCCTGCTCGTGCCCGACCCACAGGCCGGCGCCGGTCACCATCGCGACCACGAGCCCACCCAGGCTCACGAGCGAGCTCGTCGTCCACTTCCTGCCGTTGATGCCCATCGTTCCTCCTCGTCTCGGTACGAGGCTGGCGAGCCCGCCGATGGAGCACCCGGGAAGCGACTGCGCCCGTGCCGGACGAACCCTGGGCGCACGGTAAGAGCAGGAGCGCGATCAGTGCCCGAGGCCGCCGAGCATCGCGGCGAAGTCCGGCGTCGCGGGCAGGGCGTCCGCCTGCTGCGGGACCCGGCGGGAGGACCGGACCGCCCATGCGAGATCGGCGCCGGCGCGGCTGATGCGCCCCTCGAGCACAGCGGCGTCGCCCGCGGTGCCCCAGTCGTCCGTCGCGGCGAACACCCCGGTCGGCACGACGGCGGCTCGGAGGTAGGCGAACACCGGACGGAGCGCGTGGTCGATCGCGAGCGAGTGCCGCGCGGTGCCGCCGGTCGCGCCCAGGAGCACGGGCATGTCGGCGAGGGCGTCCTTGTCGATCACGTCGAGGAACGACTTGGCGAGCCCGCTGACACCGGCGGTGAAGACCGGCGTGACGAACACGACCGCTTCCGCCTCGACGACCGTGGCAATCGCCTTCGCGAGGGCCGGCGCGGCGAAACCGGTCAACATCGCGTCGACGATCTCGTGCGCGATCGGGCGGAGCTCGACGTGCTCGACCGCGGCGGTGGTGCCGTCCGCGAGCAGTGCTTCGGCCGCGGCCCGCCCGAGGCGGTCGGCGAGCAGGCGGGTCGAGCTGGGGTCGGACAGTCCGGCGGAGACGACGGCGATGGTGGTCATGATGGTTCCCGACTTTCGATGCGTTTGCATGAACATCGTACCGAACCGATCGCCGGACGCAACCATTCCCGCGCGGGTCCACACGGGCCTCCCGGCCGCGTACGGAGAACGCCCGGCCTTCCGAGGAAGACCGGGCGTTCAGCCGAGCAGTGTCTGCGTGGGACTCAGCGGCGCAGGCCGAGGCGCTCGATGAGCGCACGGTAGCGGTTGATGTCCACGTCAGCGAGGTAACCGAGGAGGCGGCGACGCTGACCGACCATGAGCAGCAGACCACGACGCGAGTGGTGGTCGTGCTTGTGCTCCTTGAGGTGCTCGTTCAGGTCGTTGATGCGACGCGTCAGAACGGCGACCTGGACCTCGGGGGATCCGGTGTCGCCCGGGTGGGTCGCGTACTCTTCGATGATCTCCTGCTTGACCTTCGCGTCAAGTGCCATGGATGATCCCCTTCCCTGTCCTCTGAACGAGAACTGTCGTTGCGCGGTGCCCGTGCCTGATGCACGAGCGCTCTTTGTCCGCGGCCGTTCGACGGCAACCGGAGAAGCCTACCAGGAGTTCAGACCGTGCGGGGACGCAGGCGACGACGCCGAGGCGCGGGCAGCAGGCTGCGGAACAGCCCGACGAGCGTCGCGCCGAGGAGACCGCCGAGCCCGTTCGACAGCACGTCGCGGGGGTCGGACACGCGGTTCGGCAGGAACGCGCCCTGGTACTGCTCGATGCCGATCGAGAGGCCGACCGCGACGACCGCCCCGAGCAGCCACCAACGGCGGGGCAGCCAGAGCGCCGCGAGCATGCCGACCGGGACGAACATCGCGATGTTGGCGAGGAACTCCGTCCGGTCGTACGTGAGCCAACCGCTGCCGGTGATCCGCTGGGCCCACCGGATCGCGTGCTCCACGAGCGACCCCTGGGCCGCCGTGAAGACCTCCGGCGTCAGGGTCATCCGCCAGATCACCCAGGCGTACGCTGCGGTGACGGCGAGGAGGAGGAGTTTCCGGAGCATCCGGAGAGTCTGACGCACCCTGGTCGGGAAACCCCTGGCCCACCGCTGGCAGAACGCCCCGAGCCGCTCCCCGCCGGCGCCGTTCTCCTGGGAGCATGGGCCCATGACGGACCAGGGGAACCGCCGGCGTGCACCGCACCGGTCGTCGACGGGGCACCAGTGGACGTGGATCGGTGTCGCCGCCGCCGTGGTCGCCGCCGTCGTTCTCGCGCTCGTGGTGACGCTCCCCCGCGACGGGTCTCCCGACGGGCGCCAGGTCGTCGAGCGACGCACCGCCGCTCAGGCGTTCCCCGGAGGTCTCGCGGTCCAGCCGTCCGCCGAGAACCAACCCGGCCGACGGGAGGCAGCGGCGCGGGCAGCCGGCCAGGACGCCACCGCGCGGCAGATCGCCGTCATCGCCGACCAGCCGATCGCGACCTGGCTGACCGACGACTCGGTCGCCGCCACGCGCGTCACGGTCCGCGACGTCGTCCGGAGCGCGCGCCAGCAGGGCCGGACCCCGGTGTTCGTCCTGTACAACGTGCCGGACCGCGACTGCGGCCACTACTCGAAGGGCGGCAGCACGACGGCCGGGTACGTGCCCTGGGTCCGCGCCGCGGCACGGGCGATGTCCGGGTCGCACGCCGTCGTGCTCGTCGAGCCCGACTCGATCGCGCAGATCGCGGTGTGCGAGCGGCTCCGGGACTCCCGGCTCCCCCTGCTGCGGAAGGCGGTCGACGCGCTGAGCGGGCACGGCCTGACCGTGTACCTCGACGGGGGCAACGAGGACCGCGTCCCGGTCGCCCAGCAGGCGTCCTGGCTGCGGCGGGCGGGCGTCGACCGGACCCAGGGGTTCTTCACGAACGTCTCGAACTTCTACCGCGTGGACACGGAGCGCGCCTACGCGGACGAGCTCGCGGACCGCATCGGCGACGACCCGCACTTCGTCATCGACGTCTCCCGCAACGGGAAGGGGTGGCGCGGGACCTGGTGCAACCCCTCCGGAGCCGGACTCGGGCAGACACCGCACGTCACGCGGGGCAGCACACGACTCGACGCCCTGCTCTGGGTGAAGACGCCGGGACTCAGCGACGGGACCTGCAACGGCGGTCCCGCGGCCGGGCAGTGGTGGGAGTCGTACGCACTCGATCTCGTGGCGAACCGGAAGCGTGGCTGAACGAGCAGCCTCACGGCGCGGTGTCGGTGCCCGGTGGTTGCATCGGGACATGACCCCGACCGCGCGCTTCCGCTCCGTCGTCCCGCCCTACCTCCTCCGAGCCGTCGCCGACGCGCCGGACCTCCCCCGGGCCTCCTCCGCCGCGCGGTCCGCCCTCGCGTCGCTCGAGGTCGTGCAGCAGCCGAAGCACGAGCACCGCGACGCACCCCGGGGTGTGAGCGGCACGGTCGACCGGTCGCCGCAACGGACCATCTCGGACGGGCACGGCACGACGACCCTGCCCGGCACGGTGGTGCGGAGGGAAGGCGAGCCCGAGACGGGAGACCCCGCCGTGGACGAGGCCTACACCGGACTCGGCGACACGCACGCGTTCTGGCTCGAGGTCTTCGACCGGGTCTCCATCGACGGCGCCGGACTGCCGCTCGACGCCACCGTGCACCACGGGCAGGACTACGACAACGCCTACTGGGACGGCAGCCGGATGGTGTTCGGTGACGGGGACGGCGAAGTGTTCGAGCGCTTCACGATCGCGGTCGACGTGATCGGCCACGAGCTCGCGCACGGCGTCACGCAGTACACGGCCGACCTCACGTACGAGGGGCAGTCCGGTGCGCTGAACGAGTCGATCAGCGATGTCTTCGGCTCCCTCGTGCTGCAGTACTCCCGCGGGCAGACCGCCGAGCAGGCCTCGTGGCTCATCGGCGAGGGGCTCTTCACCCCGCGCGTGCACGGCGTCGCCCTCCGCTCGATGCGGGCTCCGGGTACGGCCTACGACGACCCGGTGCTCGGGAAGGACCCCCAACCGGCGACGATGGCGGACTACCTCGAGACCACCGACGACAACGGGGGCGTGCACACGAACTCCGGCATCCCCAACCACGCCTTCTACCTCGCAGCCACGGCCATCGGCGGCAACGCCTGGGAGGGCGCCGGGGCCGTCTGGTGGGACGCCCTCACCTCGGACGCCACGACGGAGTCGATCGACTTCGCGGGCTTCGCGGCGGTCACGGTCGACGCGGCGGCCACCCGGTTCGGGTCGGGGTCACGGGAGCACGCCGCGGTGCAGCAGGCGTGGCGCGGCGTCGGCGTCCTGAGCTGACCTCGTCTCCCTGCCCGGCGTACGGTCGGGGCATGCACATCGACGTCCGGAGGACCGGGGGCTTCGCCGGCACCACCCGGAGGTGGCGCGTCGACACCGACGCATGCGGTGACCCAGCGGCGTGGACGGACCTCGTCGGCACGCTCCCCCGCGACGTGCCGGCTCCGGCGCCGGGCGTGCGCGACGACTTCACGTGGACGATCACGATCGAGCAGCGCACCGTGACGATCCCGGGGAGCCGGCTCGAGGAGCCGTGGGCGTCCCTCGTCGCACGCGTCCGGGACGAGGGCGACGCCGCCTGACCGGTGCCGGCCACGGCACGCAGGGTACGCGCCGGGACCAACCGGCGGCACGGCACCAGCCCGCCACGTGCCTCCCGGGCCGCGCGCACCGGTGCACAACCACAGTCATCCCGAACCGCGCGCAACGGCGGTGCGACACGACTTCGGTTGTGCGGCGCACACACACGGCACGCGCACGCGGGTCGTGCTGCGCCGGACGGGAGGCACGGCGCCGGTCCGCCACGCGCCTCCCCTCGATGTGCGCCAGCGCACAACCAAAGGCATCCCGAACCGCGCGCAACCACGGTGCGACAGGACTTCGGTTGCGCGGTGCACACACGCGGCACGCGCGCGCAGGTCGTGGCACGGCGCCAGCCCGCCACGCGGCGCCCCGACGACGTGCGTCAGCGCACAACCAAGGGCATCCCGAACCGCGCGAAACCACGATGCGAAGAGACTTCGGTTGTGCGAAGCACGTGCGCGGGCGCCGGGCGTCACACGGCGCGCCGCAGCACGCGGGCGCGCACGCGCACGCGGGCGCGCACGCGGGCGCGGGGCGGTGCGCCCGTCAGGTCACGTCGACGATCGTCAGACGCCGTGTCGGCCGGGTCATCGCGACGTACACCGCGGCGGCCGCCCGAGCGGCATCCGCCCCGACGCGCTCCGGGTCCACGAGGAGCACCCCGTCGAACTCGAGGCCCTTCGCGTCCGCCCCGGTGAGCACCGTCACCGACCCCGGCCGCGGCGACCCGAGCGACCGGACGTCCGCTTCGGTCCGGGCGAGCCGGTGCCGCACGGCGTCGACGTCGGCCTCGGGCACGATCACGCCGATGGTCCCGCTGCCGATCGACTCGCGTTCCCCGTCGACCAACGACGCGACGGTGTCGAGCACGTCGGCCCGCGGCACCGACACCCGCTGCACCGGGTCGCCGTCGCGCACGGCCTCGGTCCGGGTGACGACGAGCCCCGCGGACGCCGCGTACTCCCCGGCTGCACGCACGATCGACCGCGGCGTGCGGTAGTTCACCGTGAGCTCCTCGACGCGGTGCTCGATCGGCACCTGCGGTACCCGGCCACGGCGACGGCGGGCGAGCGCCCCGACGACGTCGTCCCAGGTGCGGGCGGCGCCCGGCGAGGAGCCCTGCGCCATGTCACCGACGATCGTGAAGGACCGCAGCGGGTTCCGACGAGCGAGCACCCGCCACTGCATCGGGGAGAGCTCCTGCGCCTCGTCGACCACGATGTGCCCGTAGGTCCACTCGCGGTCCTCGGCGGCACGCTCGGCCGTCGTGCGCGGGTCGCCGCCCTCGGCGAAGGAACCGGCGACCTGTTCAGCGGTGACGATGCCCTCGACGCCCATGTTCTCGATGGCCTGACGAGCGTTCTCGATGTCCCGGTTGCGGCTCGCCTTCGCCGCAC
Source organism: Curtobacterium luteum (assembly GCF_001475545.1). Classification (GTDB taxonomy): domain Bacteria; phylum Actinomycetota; class Actinomycetes; order Actinomycetales; family Microbacteriaceae; genus Curtobacterium; species Curtobacterium luteum_A. The sequence goes on from NZ_LDQC01000028.1 coordinate 40,534, forward strand.
GCTTCGCCGCGCCGCCGGTGGGGTCGAAGGGACCGAGCAGCTCGGCGGCCTCGTCGAGGAGCGGGACGTCCTCGACCGTCATCGCCGAACCACGGGGACGGAGCAGCAGGGCCCGACGTTCCGGGGTCCAGTCCGGGGTGAGGGACGCCAGCCAGTTCGGCCGGGCGTAGAGGTCCTCGACGAACTTCTCGGCGGGCAGCGGGAGCCACGCGGTGTTGAGCAGGACGCGGGCGTCGTAGGAGGACCGGATGTCCTCGCGGAGGACCTTCTCGTCGGCCTCGTCCACCGTGGTGCCGCGCTCGCGGAGCTGGTCGGCGAGCAGTCTGGTCATCGCGTCAAGGGCGATCTTGTTGAACGTCACCCGCGCGACGTTGTGCGGCTTGCCGCGGTCCTGCGCGCGCTTCATGGCGTCGGCGACGAGCTGCGGCGGGACGACGAGCCGCTCGCCCTCGACGTCGAGCGTCACGGGCTCGGTCGGCACGACCTGCCGCGAGCGGACGGCACGGCGGAGCAGCGACGCCATCTCCGCCGATCCCTTCACGGCCGCGACGTCCCGACGGTCGTGCGTCGAGGCGCGCACGCCCGGGTAGAGCGACCCGAGCGACGCCATCACGACACCGGTCTCGCCGAGGGACGGCAGCACCTGCTCGATGTAGGTCAGGAACGCCGACGACGGCCCGACCATGAGCACGCCCGACCCGCGGAGGCGCTCGCGGTAGGAGTACAGCAGGTACGCCGCCCGGTGCAGCGCCACCGCGGTCTTGCCCGTGCCGGGGCCGCCCTGCACGATGAGCACGCCCTCGAGCGGGGAGCGGATGATGCGGTCCTGCTCGGCCTGGATCGTGGCGACGATGTCGGTCATGCGCCCGGTGCGCTCGGCGGTCACGGCCGCGAGGAGCGCCCCCTCACCCTGCAGGTGCGTGCGTTCGTCGTCGTACAGGGCTGCGTCGAACACCTCGTCCTCGACCCCGACGACGGTCCGGCCGTCGAGCGTGAGGTGCCGGCGCGCCCGCATGCCCATCGGGTGCGCGGCGGTCGCCTGGTAGAACGCGCTCGCGCCGGGGACACGCCAGTCGAGCAGGAGCGGCCGGTGGTCGTCGTCGCGGAGACCGACCCGGCCGATGTACCGGAACGCGTCCTCGTCGCTGTCCGGTTCGGAGACCTCGAGCCGACCGAACACGAGGCGGTCGCCGACCCGTTCGAGCGTCGCGATGGTGTCCTCGTACAGCCGGGCGTACGCATCGCGCTCGCTGCGGCTCTGGTGGTTCCCACCGACCGCCTGACGGCGGGTCTCGGCGAGTCGCTGCTCGGCCTCGGCGGTCAGTTCGTCGAGGCGGGCGAACAGCCCGTCGACGTAGCCACGCTCGCGGTCGATCTCGGTCGGTTCGGACACACGCCACCCTTCGGGAAACAGGGGTGTCCAGTGTAGTCCCGCAGGACCGACACCGGAGACGTCGCGTCGCGAGCCCCTGACGGACGGGAGGCGCGTGGCGGACCCGCCACGCGCCTCCCGTCCATCAGACGCGCAGCGCTACATCTCCTCGTGCGTGTCCGGGTCGCCGTCCCAGAGGCGCCCCCGCTCGAGCGCGGAGATCGCCTGCACCTCGTCGTCGGTCAGCTCGAAGCCGAAGACGTCGAGGTTCTGCCGCTGCCGGTCGGGGTCGCCGGACTTCGGCACCGGCACGGCGCCGAGTTGCACGTGCCAGCGCAGGACGACCTGGCCCGGCGTGACCCCGTGGGCTTCGGCCGCGGCGACGACCGGCTGCTCGCTCATGAGCTCGGACTGCTTCGCCAGCGGGCTCCAGCTCTCGGTCACGATGCCGAGCTCCTGGTGCACCCGCCGCAGTTCGGCCTGGGGGAAGTACGGGTGCAGCTCGACCTGGTTCACCGCCGGTGCCACCCCGGTGGCGTCGACGATGCGCTTCAGGTGGTCCGGCGTGAAGTTCGAGACACCGATCGACCGCACCTTGCCGGCGTCACGGAGGTCCACGAAGGCCTTCCACGTGTCGACGAACTTGTCGACGGACGGGTTCGGCCAGTGGATCAGGTACAGGTCCACGTGGTCGAGGCCGAGGTTCGCGAGCGACTCGTCGATCGACCGGTGCGCCTCGTCGTACCCGTGGTGGCGCCCCGGCAGCTTCGTGGTGACCACGAGGTCCTCGCGGTCGACACCGGACTCGCGCACGGCACGACCGACGGCGTCCTCGTTGCCGTAGTTCAGGGCGGTGTCCAGCAGCCGGTAGCCGCTCGCGATCGCCGCCTGCACCTGCGCGGTGCCCTCGTCGCCGTTCAGGCCGTAGGTGCCGAGACCGAGCTCGGGGAACCGGTGGCCGTCGTTCAGCTCGATCGTCGGGGCGCCGACCTGCATCAGCGGACCCCGAGCAGGTCGATGACGAAGATCAGGGTCTTGCCGGAGAGGAAGTGTCCACCACCGGCGGGGCCGTAGGCGAGCTCCGGCGGGACGACGAGCTTGCGGCGACCGCCGACCTTCATGCCGGGGATGCCCTCCTGCCAGCCGCGCACGAGCGCCGCGAGCGGGAAGTCGATCGGCTCGCCGCGGTTCCACGAGCTGTCGAACTCCTCGCCCGACTCGTACTCGACGCCGGCGTAGTGGACCTTGACGGTCGAACCCGCGGTGGCCTCGTCGCCGGAGCCCTCGACGATGTCGGTGATCACGAGCTCGGTGGGGGCCGGACCCTCGGGTGCGTCGAACTCGGGCTTGCTGTTGAGGTCAGTCATGCCCGCCAGTCAACCAGAGAGCGCGGTCCTGGCCGTGCAGCCCGTTCGAGGCAGCAGAATGGTTCCACCGTGACACGATCCGACACCGCCCCGCGCCGCCGCCTGCTCGCCGACCTCACCCCGCTCCGCCGCTCCCCCGCGTTCGCTCGGCTCTGGGCCGGGACGGCGATCGCCGGCATCGGCACGCAGATGACCACCGTCGCGGTCGGCCTCGAGGTGTACGAGATCACCCACTCCACCTTCGCCGTCGCGCTCGTCGGCGTGATCGCGCTCGTGCCGATGATCGTCGCGGGCCTCTACGGCGGCATGCTCGCGGACGCGTTCGACCGTCGGCTCGTGGCGCTCGTGTCGGCGGTCGTCGCCTGGGCCGCGGTCGCCCTCATCGCCACCCACGCCTGGCTCGGCCTGCACAGCGTCGCGCTGCTCTACGTCCTCGCCACCGTGAACGCCGTCGCGGCGACGGTCAGCAACGCCTCCCGCTCGGCGATCGTGCCGCGACTCGTCGGCACCGACCTGCTGCCCGCGGCGAGCGCCCTCGGCGGCATCGCGTCCGGGTTCCAGGTCACGGTGGGTCCGGCGATCGCGGGTGTCCTCATCGCCAGCGTCGGTTTTGCCCCGACGTACACGATCGACGTCGTCCTGTTCACGTTCGCGTTCCTCGGGGTGTTCACGCTGCCGCGGATGGCGGCCGAGCACGACGCGCTCCGCCCCGGGCTGAGCTCGCTGATCGAGGGGGCGCGGTTCCTGAAGCGCTCCCGGAACATCACGATGACGTTCGTGCTCGACATCGTCGCGATGACCTTCGGCCAGCCGCGGGTGCTCTTCCCCGCGATCGGCGCGCTCGTGATCGGCGGCGGATCGATCACGGTCGGGACGCTCACCGCCGCGTACGCGATCGGGGCGCTGCTGTCGAGCGTGTTCTCGGGCCCGCTCGGCCACGTCCGTCGCCAGGGCGAGGCGGTCGGTTGGGCGATCACGGCGTACGGCGGTGCGATCGCCGCGTTCGGGATCACGATCGCGGTCGCGCACGCGCTCGGCGGCCGCGCCGGCGAACGCTTCGACGTCGGGATCCTGCCCGCCCTCGGTCTGGCGGCGCTCTTCCTCGCGGTCTCCGGCGGCGCCGACAACGTCAGCTCGGTCTTCCGGAACACGATCCTGCAGGCCGCGGCACCCGACGGGATGCGCGGGCGGTTGCAGGGCATCTTCATCGTCGTCGTCACGGGCGGCCCGCGGGTCGGTGACCTCTACGCCGGCCTCGTCGTCGCGGCGGGCATCGCGTACCCGCCGATCATCGGAGGCGTGCTCATCATCGGGCTCGTCGCGCTGCTGCTCCGGCTCGTGCCGTCGTTCCGCCGGTACGACGCGCTGCACCCGCACGCGGACTAGCGGCCGCCGCGCCACGAGACTCGGCCGCGCGGACAGTTCCAGCCTCGCGGATCGCGGAACTGTCCGCGTGGCCGAGACTCGGCAGCGGGTCGCCAGGGCGACCACCGACAGCCTGGAGGCGCGTGGCGGGCCCGCACCGCGCCTCCCGTCCGATTCCGGGTAGTTTCGTACGCATGCCGGACCGTGATGCGCGCGCCATCCAGCGGACCGGGGTCCGAGCCGTCGTCCGGCGCACCTACCACTCCGTGATCCGGCACCGCGTCGTCGACGCGGCGGCGTCGCTGACGTTCTTCGCGACCCTCACGGTGTTCCCGACCGCGCTCGCGGTCGTGTCGGCGCTGGCGATCGTGGACCGGTCCGGCGACGGGCTCGAGGACATCATCCAGATCCTCGGGTTCATCGTGCGCCCGGAGACCGCACAGCACCTCGAGGAGCCCCTCCGGCAACTGCTCTCGCTCGACAACCCGTGGCTCGGGTTCGCGACCGGCGTGGTCCTGACGCTGTGGTCGCTGTCCGGGTACGCGACCGCGTTCGGACGGGCGATGAACACCGCGTACGAGGTCGAGGAGGGTCGGCGGATCTGGAAGTTCCGCAGCATGATGCTCCTCGTCACCCTGCTCGTCATGGTCGGCGGGGCGATCGCGATCCTCATCCTGCTCGGCACACCGACCATCGCCGCGGCCGTCGTCGACCAGATGGGCTGGCCGGTCTGGGTGGACGACCTGTGGAACGTGGCGAAGTGGCCCGTGCTCGCCGCGGTCCTCGTCGTCATGGTCGCGGTGCTCTACTACGCGACGCCGAACGTCCGGACGCCGCAGCTCCGGTGGGTGTCGGCCGGTGCCGCGTTCGCGATCGTGACCTGGGCGATCGCGACGTTCGGGTTCGCCGTCTACGTCGAGACGATCGGCGCCGGCAACCGCGCGTACGGGTGGCTCGGCGGCGCGATCCTGCTGCTCGTGTACCTGTACATCTCGAACTTCGTGCTCGTGGTCGGCGGGGAGCTCGACTCCGAGGTGATCCGGATGCGCCAGCTGTTCGCCGGGATCGAGGCCGACGAGTCGATCCGGCTCCCCCTCCGCGACGTCACGCGGAACTTCGTGCTGGCCCGCTGGCGGGACGCCGACATCGCAGCCGCACACCACGTCCGGGTCGAGGCGGCGAAGCTCCCCCGCGACGAGGAGGACTCCGCGCAGGCAGCGCACCTCCGCGACCTCGCCGGCAAGGTGCAGGTGAGCGAACCCCCGATGCCGTAGCGGCACCGGGGGTCCGACGTCAGCACCCCCGCCGCGTCAGCGCTCCCGCGCGGCCTGGTCCAGCATCTCCTCGGTGACGACGGGGATCGCCCCCGTCGCGAGCTCGATGCCCGACAGGCGCGCGGGCGACAGGACCCGCTGCACCTGGTCCTCCTCCATGAGGCCGGCAGCGGTGACGAGGGTCGCGATCGGCGTCGAGGTGGTCAGTGCCGTGTGCGCGATCGACGCCGCCGCCGCGTACCCGATGTAGGGCGTCAGCGCGGTCACGACACCGACGTTCGTGTCCACCTGCGCCGCGAGCTTCGCCTCGTTCGCCTCGATGCCCGTCACGCAGTGCACGCGGAGGGTCTCGCAGCCGTTCGCCATCCACTGCAACGACTGCATGATCGAGTGCGCGATGATCGGCTCGAACGCGTTGAGCTGCAGCTGACCGCCCTCGGCCGCCATCGTGACGGTGGTGTCGGCCCCGACGACCGCGAACGCGATCTGGTTCACCACCTCGGGGATCACCGGGTTGACCTTGCCCGGCATGATCGACGACCCGGCCTGGCGTGCCGGGAGGGTGATCTCGCCCAGGCCGGCCTGCGGCCCCGACGCGAGGAGCCGCAGGTCGTTGCAGATCTTCGAGAGCTTCGCGGCGCTGCGCTTCACCGTGCCGGACAGCGTCATGAACGCCCCGGCGTCGCTCGTCGCCTCGATGAGGTCCGGCGCGGTCACGACGTCGAGGTCGGTCGCGATCTGCAGCTGCCGCCGGACCTCGTCGCGGTACAGCGGGTCGGCGGTGATGCCCGTGCCGATCGCCGTCGCGCCGAGGTTCGTCTCGGCGAGCAGCGGCATGACCTTCGACAGCAGGAGCACGTCCTCCTGGATGGTGTGCGAGAACCCGGTGAACTCCTGACCGAGCGTCATCGGCACGGCGTCCTGGAGCTGCGTCCGTCCGATCTTCAGGACGTCCGCGAAGGCCCGCCCCCGCTCGGCGAACGCGTCGGACAGCGCCTCGAGCTGGGCGTTGAGCCGCCGCACGCCGAGGATCATCGCCAGCTTGATGCTCGTCGGGTAGGTGTCGTTCGTCGACTGGCTGCGGTTCACGTGGTCGATCGGGTGCAGGTACGCGTAGTCGCCCTTCTCCCGCCCGAGCAGCTCGAGGGCGCGGTTCGCGAGCACCTCGTTCGTGTTCATGTTCGTCGACGTCCCGGCGCCGCCCTGCACGACGTCGACCACGAACTGGTCGCGGAGCCGTCCGTCGCGGACCTCCTGCGCGGCTGCGTCGATGGCGTCGGCGCGCTCGCCGTCGAGCACCCCGATCGCCTTGTTCGCGCGGGCCGCGGCCTGCTTGACGGTCGCGAGGGCCTCGATGAGGTCCGGGTACACCGCGATCGGGACGGACGTGATGGGGAAGTTCTCGAGCGCCCGGAGGGTGTTGATCCCCCAGTAGGCGTCGGCCGGGACCTCTCGGCTGCCCAGGGAGTCGGACTCGGTGCGGGTGGGTCGTGGTGCGTCGTTGCTCACCCGGCCCAGGCTAGTCCGAACCGTCCAGCCGGTCCTGGTCCGCTGGCGGGCGCGTGTCGGCATGCGTCCGACGCGACCGGGAACCGACCGGGAGGCTCGTGGCGGTGCCGCCACGAGCCTCCCGGCCGTCATCCCGTCGCGTCAGCGACCTGCAGCGCGCGAGCCGACGCGTGGCGTCACGCGGTGCGCGTCAGTGGAACTGCGGGACGATGAGGTAGATGCCGTAGAGCACGGCGACGGCGCTCACCGCGAAGCAGGCGACCGCGAGCGAGCGGTACAGCCGCACCCCCGGCGGGGTCTGTCCGGGGATCGGGAACCCGGCCGTGGCCGGCCCGACGGTGCCGTCGTCCTTCACCGTGTACTTGCCGGCGCGGCTGTCCGCAGCGCTCCAGAAGCGCAGGCCGATCGAGTACACCGTCACGACGAAACACGCGCCGACGACCGAGGCGATCGCGACCGTCAGGAAGGCGAACCAGTCGATGCCCATCAGCGACGACCTCCCTTGCGAGCGGCCATGCGGCGCAGGGTGCGCTCACGGCTCAGCTCGGCACGACGGGCCGAGACGACCTCGGCGCGCTTCTTGCGCTGCATGTCCCGGCGCTCCTTGCGGGTGAGGACCGCGTTCGCGGCCACGTCCACCTCGATCGCGGCGGCCTGGTCGTGCGGCTTGCGGAGCGACCAGAGGTACAGGCCGAGGATCACCGCGGCTCCGACGACGGCGTCGATCACGAGCCCGACGACGCCGATGCGGGCGATGCCGGACGCGACCGCGCCGACCGCAGCCGCGGCGGGCAGCGTGATGAACCAGGCGATGACGATCTTGCCCGCGGTCGACCACTGGATCTTCGACCCACGACGGCCGAGGCCTGCGCCGATGATCGAGCCGGACGACACCTGCGTGGTGGACAGCGCGAACCCGAGGTGGCTCGACGCGAGGATCGTGGCGGCGGTCGAGGCCTCGGCGGCGAAACCCTGCGTCGCACGGATCTCGGTGATACCGGACCCGAGCGTGCGGATGATGCGCCAGCCGCCGGTGTACGTGCCGAGGGCGATCGCGAGGGCACACGCGACGACGACCCAGAACTGCACGCCCTGGTCCGCCGACTGCGCACCGGACGCGATGAGCGTCAGCGTGATGACGCCCATCGTCTTCTGCGCGTCGTTCGTGCCGTGCGCGAGCGACACCATCGAACTCGTGAAGACCTGCCCGATGCGGAAGCCGCCGCGCTCGTTCGGGAAGACCGGGCGACGGGTGATCCGGTACGCGATGCGCGTCGACAGGAACGACACGAGCGCCGCGATCACGGGCGACAGGAAGGCCGGGATGATCACGACCGTCAGCAGTGCCGCGTAGTTCACGGAGCCGAACCCGGCACCGACGATCGCGGCACCGATCAGTCCGCCGAACAGCGCGTGCGACGACGACGAGGGCAGGCCCCGCAGCCACGTGATCATGTTCCACACGACCGCGCCGATGAGCCCCGCGAAGATCATCTCCGGGGTGATCGCGACGCCGCCGGGGCCCTCGTTGATCAGGCCGTGCGAGATCGAGGTCGCCACGGCGGTGCTGAGGAACGCACCGACGAGGTTGAGCACCGCTGCGACGGTGACCGCGACCTTGGGCTTCATGGCGCCGGTCGCGATCGGGGTCGCCATCGCGTTGGCGGTGTCGTGAAAACCGTTTGTGAAGTCGAAGAAGAGGGCCAACGCGATGACCAGGACGACTATGAGTGTGATGTCCACCGCGGGAAAGTGTCCCAGGCGACCGCCCCGAGCACAAACCCTGCCGTTCACGTCGCGTTCACCAGTGCTGTCGATCCGTTCAGGAACGGAACCATTCCGATGAGAGAATGTTCCTCATGGACCCTGTCGAGCTGCTCATCCTGCTGATCGGATCGCTTGCGGTGACGGGGTTCGCGCGGGCGAAGGGCCTGCCCGCTCCCCTGCTCGTCACGGCCGTGGCCCTCGCGGCGTCGTTCATCCCCGGACTGCCGCACATCGAGATCGACAGCGAGGTCATCCTCACCGTCGTGCTCCCGCCGCTGCTCTACTCGGCGGCGCTCGACGTGTCGTGGCAGAGCTTCCAGACGTCGATCAAGCAGATCCGGCGCCTCGGGATCTTCCTCGTGATCGTCACGGCGCTCGTGGTCGGTGTCGTCGCGTACTTCCTCATCCCGGACATGACGCTGCCGGCAGCGATCCTCCTCGGCGCGATCGTCGCTCCGCCGGACGCCGTGTCCGCGGCGGCGATCGGCCGGAAGCTCGGGCTCCCCCGGCGCGTGATGACGGTGCTGTCCGGCGAGAGCCTCATCAACGACGCGGCCTCGCTGACGCTGGTGCGGGTGTTCACGCTCATCATCGCGGGGACGTCACTGACCATCTGGCAGGACCTCGGCATCTTCGGGCTCGCGATCGGCGTCGGCCTCGTGGTCGGCGGGGTGCTCGGTGTCGCCGTGCACTGGATCCGGATGCGGATCAACGACCCCGTGGTCGAGACGATCATGAGCATCCTGCTGCCCTTCGTCGCGTACATCGGCGCGGAGCACCTGTCCGGGTCCGGGGTGATCGCGGTCGTCACCGCGGGCCTCTACATCGGCTACAACTCGCCGAAGGAGGGCTACGCGACCCGGCTCCAGGAGCGCCCCCTCTGGACGAGCATCGACGTCATCCTCGAGGGGTTCGTCTTCGCCCTCATCGGTCTGCAGCTCAACGACGTCGTGCAGAAGCTCATCGCGAGCGAGCGGAGCCTCGGTCAGACGCTGACCGCGGCGGTCGTGATCCTCCTCGTCGTGATCCTCGTCCGGCCCCTCTTCGTGTTCGAGTCCTACGTGCGCAACCGGATCAACGGACGCTGGCTCCGGCCCCTGCGCATCCGGCTCTCCCGCGGGCACCCGTCGCTGCGGTGGATCCGTGGTTCGGCGGAGCCGAAGCTCAACTGGCGCGAGCTCACCGTCATCTCGTGGACCGGGATGCGCGGTGTGGTCACGCTCGCCGCCGCGGTGTCGGTCGTGGCGAACCCGACGGAGATCCCGGCGCAGGACACCATCTTCGTGATCGCGTTCATCGTCACCGTCGGCACCCTCCTGCTCCAGGGCCTGACGCTGCCGTTCGTCATCCGGGCGCTCAAGGTGCAGGACCCCGAGGAAGGCATCCAGGACGTCCGGAGCGAGATGCGGCTGAACGAGCGCACCACCCGCGCCGCGATCGAGCTCATCGAGCAGCGACGGCCGGAGTGGGGCGAGCGCTTCGGGGTCGAGGCGACGGACGTGTTCGTCGCGCGGCTCAAGGCACGGCTCGAACGCGCCGCCGAGACGTTCCGGCAGGACGCCGTGGAGGAGGAGACCGAGGACCAGCAGCTGCCCTCGCGGCTCCGGGGTGCGCAGATGCAGGACATCCGCCGCGACCTGCTCGACCGGCGACGGGAGATCGTGCTCGAGGAGCGCGAGAAGGGCAACCTCGACGAGGAGGTCATGCGCCGGGTACTCGTGACGCTCGACGCCGAGGAGCTCGCCATGGACTCGGCACAGGCGTCCCGCAGCCGGAGCTGACCGCGCCGGAGCACCGGGTGCGGCGCGCGACCGTGCACGCCGCGCGGCCGCGCGCTCCGCACCCCGGTCGCTGTCGGACGTCACGGCGTATCCTGGCGCTCCGATCGAGAACAGGAGCACGTGGCCGAGTGAGCACCCCGCGGAACGACCTCCCCCCGAAGCGGACCACCCGCCCGTCGACCCGCGGCACGCGTCCCCGTCGAGGGTCGTCCGTCGCCGGTCACCGTCGGGTCCGCCAGGCTCCCGTCCCCGAGCCGCAGCGCATCAGCCGCTACCGGCGCTGGTACGGCACGCTGCACCCGTCGCTGCAGCTCATCGGTCTGCAGCTCTGGATGCCGCTGTTCTTCATCGTCGGGTTCTGCCTCTGCTACGTAGTCGCGTTCCACGCGCCGCACCCGCACGACGTCCCCGTCGCCCTCGTCGGCAGCGACCCGACGCTCGTCGCGGCCGTCGGCAAGGCCCTGCCGGGCGAGTACGCCTTCCACGTGTACGACTCGCTCGCCACCGCGAAGCGCGACGTGCTCGCCGGCAGCATGGCCGTCGCCTACGACCCGTCGGCGAACGAGTTCTTCAAGGCCAGCGCGCACCAGTACCAGGTCGCGGCGCTCGTCCCCGCCACCCTGTCCGCGGTCATCGGTGCCGGCGGAGCCGCAGCCCCGAAGGTCACCGAGCTCGCCCCGCTCCCCGCCTACGACGAGTACGGCACCGTCTCGATGTACGTGATGCTCGCGTGGTGCATCGGCGGCTACATGGTGGCCATGTTCATCGGGATCATGGGCGGCCCGCTCCGGCACCGCACCCGCATGGCCGTGATCGTCGTCGGCGGCCTCGTCATCTCCCTCATCACGAACACCCTGGCGGGCCCGGTCGTCGGCGCGATCCAGGGCCACTTCGTCCCGCTCGTCCTCATCGCGTGGGGATGGATCGTGGCGATCGGACTCGCGGTCAACGGCCTGAGCTACTTCGCCGGCCGGTTCATCGCCGCCCCGGCCATGATCTGCTTCGTCTTCCTCTCCATGCCGTCCTCCGGCGGCGCGTACCCGAAGTGGTTCATGCCCGAGCCGTTCGCGTGGCTCAACAACGTCGTCGTCGGTTCGAGCATGGTCGACATGATCAAGCACCAGATCTACGGCGTCGGGCCCGGTCTGACGCGCGGGCTGGTCACGATGGCCTGCTACGCCGGAGCGGGCCTGGTGCTCATGTACTTCGGCAAGATGTGGTGGGAGCACCGACGCATCCGCGCGATCGTCACCGGCCGCACGACGATGTTCCAGGACGCCCAGAACGCGAACCGGGACTTCCTCGGCAAGCAGCGCGACCAGGAACTCGAGCGGCACGGTCTGACCTCGACGGAGACCGGCACGCTCAGCGTGCTGCGCGACGACGACTGGGAGGACGAACGAGCCGGCGGCGACGTCTTCATGGGCGGTCGCGACGGCCTCGAGACCGAGAGCTCGCCGACCGGTCGCATCCCGGTGGTGCGCTCGGGCGAGCGGTCCGCTCCTGCGGGACGGCCGGGAGGCCCGACCAGCGGTCCGCGCACGCGTCCCGTCCCACGGGCGGACGGCTCGCGGGTGCCCACGCGCTCCGACGTGCCGGCTCGGTCGTCCGCACGGACCGGCGGCCCGGACGACGACCGCCCCCACGGCCGGCACGCCGACCGCTGAGGCCCACCGGTCGGGGTGCGGAGGCCCGCCGCGCCGGGCGCTGGGGCCCGCCGCCGCCGGGCGTATCCTGGGCGGATGAACCCGCGCATCGCCTGGCACCGCGTCCTCGTCACCGTCGTCGTCGTGTTCCTCGCCCTCGCGGTCGTGCTCTACGCGCTGAGCGTGTTCCTGGCCCCTGCCGACGGCCGGAACACCGCCGGGCTCTTCGTCGGCTGGGCGATGTTCGCGATGATCGGCGCGATCGGCTTCGGCATCGTCGACTTCTTCGTGCGTCCGCTCGGTGGCCGCAGTGGCGACGCGGACGTCATGGCCGCGGCCGAGGAAGCACGGACCGGCAGCACCCGCACGCAGCAGGTCCGCTGATCACGCTCCGGTGAACCCGGCCACGGTCGCGTTGTCCTCCGCGAACGTGAAGCGCGCGCGGACGCGACCGCCCGCGAGCACCCCGGGCAGCCAGTACTGCGCGTCGTCCCACATCGCCCCGTAGGGAACGGTGTCGACCGGGATCCACCGGGGCTCGAGCTCGTCGCTGCCCGTCGGGTCCCCCTGCCAGCGGCGGCAGACGAAGACGTCCGAGACCTGCGACCAGGACGGACGGAACGGGAACCGGTAGTCCAACGTGCCCCGCGCCTCCAGGTCGTCGGGGTCGAGCCGCAGGCCGACCTCCTCGGCCACCTCGCGGACGGCCGTGTCGACCGCGGCCTCACCGGGCTCCCGCTTGCCGCCGGGCCCGACCAGGCGGCCGGTGCCGAGGCCGCGGCGCTTCTCCCCGAGCAGCACCTCGGGGCCGTCGGCCCCGTCGCGGAGCAGGTACACGACGACCACGGCCGGGTGCTGGATCGTGCGGTCGGCGCGTTCGGTCACCTCCCCAGTGTGGCGTACGCTCGTCCCATGGCAGGCGTGCTGCGGGGGCATCATGGCTGAGTCCCGCAGGTCGGGGCGCAGCCTCGAAGTGCTGCGTGCCGAGGCCGCCGAGGAGATCTCGATGCTCGTCGAGCACCGGAGCCGGCAGGGCGAGGACCCGTGGGACTTCATGCCGACGCTGCCGACGGTCGACGAGCAGGTCGTGCTCATCCTCCGTGCCGACTCCCTCGAGCTCGACGCCGCGCTCGGGAAGCGCAGTGCGCAGTGGTCGATGCACCCGGCGTCCGGCCAGGGCACCGCGATGGGCGAGGAGTACCACCGGCTGCGCCGCATCGCCCTGCAGCACCCGGAGCTGACCGAGGCGGTCTGGAAGCTCATGGGCGCACTCCCCGACGCGAGCTGACCGGCGCCGGGGGCGTCGGCCGCGGTCCGGTGCCGGGGCCGGTCGCGCTGCGGTTGGATGGGCACATGACCGAAACCGTCCTCGCGATCCTCAACCAGCCCTCCCGCGACGCCGCACCGCACGACCCGGACGCCGACACGTTCTGGTTCGCCGCCCCGCTCGAGGAGCACGTGCAGGTGCAGGACCTCGGGATCATCCGCGGCGACGGCGTGTTCGAGACCATCACCGTGGTGGACGGTCGGCCGCAGGCGCTCGAGCCGCACCTCGCGCGCTTCGAGCGGTCCGCCCGCATGCTCGACCTGCCCGTCCCGGACGCCGACGCCTGGCGCCGCACGATCGAGGCCGTGTGCGCCGAGCTGGACCCCGTCCGCGAGGGCTTCGTGAAGACCGTGCTGACCCGCGGCGTCGAGGGCTCCGACCGCCCGACCGGCTGGGCGTACGCGGCGCCGTCGGGTGACCAGACGCCCGCACGCACCGAGGGCATCTCGGTCGTGACGCTCGACCGCGGCTACCGGCACGACGTCGAGCGCACGTCGCCGTGGCTCCTGCAGGGGGCGAAGACGCTCTCGTACGCGGTGAACATGGCCGCACTGCGCGAGGCCGACCGCCGAGGGGCCGACGACGCACTCTTCGTGTCGACGGACGGCTACGTGCTCGAGGGCACCCGCGCGAACCTGGTCATGTCCGTCGGTGGTCGGTTCGTGACCCCCCGCACCGACATCGGCATCCTCGCCGGCACCACGCAGGCCGATGTGTTCCGGTTCGCCGAGGAGGCCGGCATGGACACCGCCTACGAGCTCGTGACGCTCGCCGACCTCGAGGCAGCCGACGCGCTCTGGCTCGTGTCGAGCGTCCGCCAGGCGGCGCCGATCCGGTCGGTGAACGGGGTCACCCGGGCGATGGACCTGCCGCTCACCGAGCGCATCAACGAGTTCCTGCTGTCGCGCGAGTCCTGACCGCGCCGGTCACGGACCCACCCCGTGACGGACGGGAGGCCCG
>NZ_LDQC01000029.1 GCF_001475545.1 Curtobacterium luteum
CCCCGGCCGCGCCCGTCCCGCCGGTCGCCGAACCGCTGGTCGCGGCGCTCGACCCGGACGCGGCGCCGCTCGCCCCGGACCCGCTGTCGCCCGACCCGGACGAGCTGCTGCTCGACGACGCGGTGAGCGGGAGCGCCTCGATGTCCTTCAGGGACGAGATGCGCTCGCCGGTCTGGACCGAGAGCGTCTTCCCGTCCTGGGTGATCGTGCCACCGGGGATGAGCGTGCCGTTGTCGCTCAGGGCGTCCGAGATCGACTGCGACGTGAACCCCTTCGCCGCGAGCTCGTCCTCGTCCGGCGTGATCACGACCCGACGGCCGGGGTTGCCGAAGACGTCGGCCTGCCGGACGCCGTCGAGCTTCTCGAGGTCGGGGATCGCCGTGGCGTTCAGCCGGTCGACGAGCTGCTCCTGGTTGCCCTCCCCCGTGACCGCGAGCTGCAGCACCGGCAGGTCGTCGAACGAGCCGGTCACGATCTGCGTCTGCACGGTGTCCGGCAGCGACAGCGCGTTGACCGCGGTCTGGATCTTGTCCTCGGCGCTGGCGAGGTTCGAGCCGTAGTCGAACGACGCGGACACGACGCTCTGCCCCGTGGACGAGGTCGCACTCGTCGACTCGAGGTTCGGCACCACTTGGATGGCCTGCTCGATCTTCGTCGAGACGTCGTTCGACACGACCTCCGGGGTCGCGCCCGGGTAGGCGCTCACGATCGCGACCTGGGGGAACTCGACGCTCGGGATCAGCTCCTGCTTGAGGCTCGTCAGCGAGATCCCGCCGAAGATCGCCACGACGATCGTGACGAGGGCGATGAGGGACCGGTTCCGGATGCTGAAGACCGAGAGGAGGTGCACCCTCTGATCCTCGCAGGCCCGAGCGGTCGGAGGCTCAGCCGAGCAACAGGTAGGCGCCGAGGACGCCGAGTGCGCCGAGCACGCCGCTGCCGAGGGCGATGACCCGTGCGAGCGGCGTCCGGGCGCGCGCCACCCCGGCCACGACGAGCGCGGTTCCGACGACGACCTCGATCGTCCAGAAGGTCGTGCCGGTGGTCGCGGCGACCTGGAGCAGCGCCCGCACGCCCTCACCGACGAGCACCGCTCCCGTGACCCCGGTCGCTGCGGCGGCGAGGCGACCAGATCCGGACCGCAGCGCCCACACCACGGCACCCGCGAGGAGCCCCGCGGGGACGCCCATGAGGACCCAGAAGTTGGTGACCGAGAGGTGGTCCGGGTAGCCGCGCAGGTTCGTCGCCGCCCAGTAGCCGACGTGCATGAGCTCGAGGAACACCACACCGAGCACCATCGGGACCGCCGGGCGCCGGTGCAGCCCGGCCAGGAGCACGAGCAGCCCCGCCACGACGAACCACGGGCCGGCCGAGTTCGCGAACTCGCCGAGTCCGGGGACGGCTTGTCCGTACGAGCACAGCATCCCGGCGAGGAGGGCGAGTCCGGTCGCGGTGCCCACACGGGCCGCGACCGGCATCGTCGGTCGGTCGGCCTGCCGTCCGGGGGTCTCGGTCGGCGCGGGGTGCGCAGTCGTCTCCATGCCCCCAGGTTCCCGTGGGCGGGCGCACGGGACATCACCCTGAGGGACGCACCGCCTCCTCCGTCGGGATGATCCCGGCGTCAGACCACCGCTGCCAACGACCCGCTCGACCCGACGGCCTCGCCCCCGACCCGTGCCCACGCCCGCTCCAGCACGTCGACCATGCGGGTGCGGTCGGCCGCGGGCATCGTGAACGGCACCCGGAGGAAGCGCTCGAACCCGCCGTCCGGCCCGAACACCCCACCGGAGGCGAGCACGACCCCCTCTGCCCGCGCCGCGAGGACGAGCGCGCTCGACACCGGCCGACCGAGGCCGACCCACGTCGTCAACCCGCCCGCCGGCGCCGGGACGTCCCACTCGGGCAGCCGCGCACGCAACGCACCCACGACGTCGTCGCGCGCCTGCGCCAGGTAGGCGCGCCGCTCCTCCAGGACGGTCTCGGTCCGCGGGACCAGCTCGCGCGCGACGAGCTGGTCGAGGACGGGCGTGCCGAGGTCGCCCGTGGGGCGGGCGAGGAGGAGTCGCTGCAGCAGCTCCGGGCGGGCACGGATCCAGCCGATGCGGAGGCCGCCCCAGAAGACCTTGTCGGCCGACCCGATCATGACGACGTCGTCGGACGCCGCGGCGAGCGGCGTCGCTGCGGGTCCGTCGATGCGGAGCTCGCCCATCGTCTCGTCGGCGACGACCGTCGTCCCGACCGATGCTGCGACCGACACGAGGAGGTCGCGGGCGTCGGGGGTCATCGTGGCGCCCGTGGGGTTGTGGAGCGCCGGCATGACGTAGGCCACCGACGGGGTGGTCCGCCGGAGCGTGTGCTCGAGGACGGTCGTGTCCCAGCCGGTCCGGGCATCGACGGGGACCCCGACGAGCCGGCCACCGACCTCGCGGAAGGCCTCGTGCGCGTGCGGGTAGGTCGGGGACTCGACGAGGACGGCGTCCCCCCGCCGGACGAGCACGCGGGCGAGCAGGGCGATGGCGTGCTGCGCGCCGATGGTGACGACGACCTGCGACGGGTCGGTCGGCAGGCCCCGCGCGGTGTACCGGTCGGCGATCGCCCGGCGGAGCCCGGGGTCGCCGACCGTGTCGTACCCGATCCCGGCGAGCGCCGCGGGCACGTGCCGCACCGCCCGTTCGACGGCCTCGGCGATGCCCGGCGCCGCGTGCAGGGCAGCCTTGCGGAGGTCGAGCACGTCGCCGCCGACCACACCGCCGAGTCGTTCGGGGTCCGGTCGTCCGACGAGGTCACGCGGCAGGCGAACGACACTGCCGGACCCGCGGACCGAGACCAGGAACCCGTCCTCCCGCAGCCGTGCGTAGGCGTTCGCGACGGTGGTGCGGGAGACACCGAGCGCCTCCGCGAGCCCGCGTTCGGCCGGCAAGCGGACGCCCTGCGGGATGCGTCCGTCGATCGCGAGCACCCGGAGGGCGTCCGAGAGCGCCTCGTACGCGGCGGCATCGGTGCCGGCGCGCCAGTCGGTGAGGAGGAGTGCGGCGGACCGGGCGCTGAGCAGGACGGGCGTCATGGATCCACGGTAGCGTGATTGGCCCTCGACCAGCAGGCCAATCTCGTCCACGATCGGAGCATGTCCCGCACCCCCGCCCTCACCCTCCGGTTCGTGCAGCTCATGGTCGGTCTGTTCCTCTACGGTGCCTCGACGGCGCTCCAGGTCCGGGCGGTCCTGGGGGTCGCCTCGTGGTCGGTCCTCACCGGAGGGCTCGAACACGTCGTGCCGTGGTCGTTCGGCGTCATCACGGTGGTGTCGAGCGGCGTCATCCTGCTGTTCTGGATCCCGCTGCGCCAGAAGCCGGGCATCGGGACTTTGCTCAACGCGCTGGCGATCGGGCCGTCGGCGGACCTCGTGCTCTGGCTCGTCCCGGCACCGGACGGCCTGCTCCCCCGTGTCGGTCTGTTCGTCGCGGGACTGCTGCTCCTCGCCGTCGCGACCGCGTTCTACATCGGCGCCGGGTTCGGGGCGGGAGCGCGCGACGGGCTGATGGTCGGCGTCTCGCAGCGCTTCGGCTGGCCGATCTGGGTCGCCCGCACCGTCATCGAGGTCACCGTCGTGATCGTCGGGTGGCTGCTCGGCGGGGACGTCGGCGCGGGCACCGTGATCGCGGCGTTCGCGATCGGTCCGATGGTGCAGCCGCTCATGCCGATCTTCCGTCGGTTCCCGTGGAGTCCGGAGCGCACGCGGCTCGCCGGAGCGGCGGCGGCACCACCGACTCCTCCGTCGGCGTCGAACCCCGGCCTGGAGGCGCGGACCACCTCCTGAACGACCTGTTGCCACGGGTGTAACTCGCGATGTACCGTGTCCCCACCAGACGCGATACATCGCGAGTTCGAGGAGGCAACATGGCGCAGGAGAAGTGGCTCGTGGAGGAGCCCAAGGTCATCGACACCGGCATCGTCCGACGCCTGCGGGTCGGTCTCGTCGGCGGCCAGGTCGACGTCGTCGCGCACGACGAACCGACCGCCCGCGTGGAGGTGCACAGCGTGTCCGGCAAGCCCCTCATGGTCGAGGTGGACGGCGACACGCTCACGGTCGACCACCCGCAGATCCGGTGGGACGACCCCATCGGGTTCCTCAAGTCCTTCCGCGGCAGGGCCCAGGCGGACGTCAGCATCCTCGTGCCGCGCGACGCCCCGGTCACCCTCGGGGTCGTGTCCGCGGGTTCGCTCCTCGCCGGCACGAACCGCGGCGCCACGCTCCACACGGTCTCCGGCGACGTCGTCGTGGACGGCGTCGCGGGGGACGTCACCGTGAACGCGGTCTCCGGGACGACCACCGTGCGGGACCTCGACGGCGCACTCACCGTGCACACCGTCTCGGGCGACGTCGTCGCGACCGGGTCGATCCCGCGGTTCCAGGCGGACGGGGTGAACGCCGACGTCGTGCTCGACCTGCACGGCACCCCCGACGCGGCCCGCGTCAACACGGTGTCCGGCTCGGTCAGCGTCCGACTCGAGGACGGTGTGCCCTACCGCTGCACGGTCTC
Source organism: Curtobacterium luteum (assembly GCF_001475545.1). Classification (GTDB taxonomy): domain Bacteria; phylum Actinomycetota; class Actinomycetes; order Actinomycetales; family Microbacteriaceae; genus Curtobacterium; species Curtobacterium luteum_A. The sequence goes on from NZ_LDQC01000029.1 coordinate 4,539, forward strand.
GACGGCGTCGGGCAAGCTGCAGTTCGACGACTCCGAGATCCGCGGGGTGCGCGGCTCGTACGTCAAGCAGGGCGGGGAGCTCTCCGGCCAGTGGCTCGACCTCAAGGTGAACTCCGTCTCCGGTGACATCGCTGTGCTGCACGCTCCCCCGGCGCCCGCCCCCGACGGGTCCCACACCGCCCCGACGACCGACGGTGAGGTGCCCGCATGAGCCCGGTCTTCGCGCACGGTCACCTGCGCCTCTACCTGCTCGTCCTGCTGGCTGACCACCCGATGCACGGGTACGAGGTCATCACCGCCCTCGGCGACCGGTTCGGCGGCACGTACGTCCCGAGCGCCGGCACCGTCTACCCCCGCCTGGCGAAGCTCCAGGACGAGGGCCTCGTGACCGGGACCGCCGACGGCCGGAAGACCGTCTACGCGATCACCGACGCCGGTCGTGCCGAGCTCGAGGCCCGGGCCGCGGAGGTCGCCGCGCTCGAGGACGGCGTGACCGACTCGGTGAAGTCCCTCGCCGACGGTGTGCGCGCCTCGGTCGGTGAGGCCATGCGGTCCCTGCGCGCCGACCTCGCGGCGAGCGCCCAGGCCCCGCGCGGCCAGACCGCCGACGACCCGGTCGACGTCCCGACCGCGGGCGCCAGCGCCCTCCGCGAGGTCGAGATGGTCCTCTCGTCCTTCCGGCAGCAGGTCCGCGCGGACCTCCGGCGCCAGGCGACGCGGGGCACCCTCACGGCGGACACGGTGACCCGTCTGCGTGACGGACTCGAGTCGCTCCGCCACTCCCTCTGACGGGAGCGGCGGAACCGGACGCGAGCGCCGACGAGCCGGGCCGGCGGGGCGGGCGCACACCGCGCCTCCCGGCCGGCCCGTCCGTGCCCCTCCGCCGGAGCGTGTCGCGCGCGCCCGCTGCCTCACACCTCGCCGGCGTCGGCCAGGGCGTGCATCGCGTCGCGGAGCGCGGCGGACGCGCCGACACCGGCCCACTCGTAGGCCTGCGTGAACCGCTCGTCGTGCACGTACATGTCGGCGAGCGTGCGGAACCGGTCGGCGGTGACCCCGGGTCCGGGTGCCTGCCCGAGCCACGCGAGCTGCCGTCGGGCGAGTGCGAGCCCGGCGGCCGACGTCGGCCCGTCGCCGGAGGCTGCGAGCGCCGCGGCGTCGTGGGCGATCGCCCGCTGTTCCGCCTGGAACGCCCCCTTCGCGGCGGTGTCCTGCGACGACCACCACTCCTGTCCGCGCTGCCAGGCGTCCGCACCCCAGCGCTCCTCGACCTCCTGCTTGAAGCGGGTCTGGTCGAACCCGTCGAAGGTGTCGTGTGCGGTCATGTCGTCTCCTCGTTCGATCCTCGTGATGGTGGTGCGCACGGCCGCCAGCTGCCGTGCGAGCCGGTCGCGCTCCTGTTCGAGCCACCCGACGTGCGCACGGAGTGCCGTCACGTCGTCCTGCTCGCCGTCGAGCACCCTGGCGACCTCGGGCAACCCGAGCCCGAGCCCACGGAGCAGCAGGATGCGCTGGAGCCGGACGAGCGCTCGGTCGTCGTACCGGCGGAGCCCACCCTCGCCGAGCGCCGTGGCAGGCAGCAGCCCGATCGCGTCGTAGTGACGGAGGGTCCGGCTGGACACACCTGCGGAACGCGCCACGTCGACGATGCTGTGGGGCGCTTTCGCAGCGGCGTCCGCACTCCCTGTCCGATCACTCATGCTGGACACCGTACGGGTTGACGCAGCGTCAACCGCAACCCTTCCGATCGTCTCAGGTTCGACCAGCGCACCGGGAGGCGGAATACGAGCGGGCCCGGCCGTGTTGACTCCGGGCCCGAAATGAGTAGGTTGGCCGCTCGTGACGAACGAGATCCGGTCGCTGAAGGCGCGACTGATCGGGGATCCCCTCCCCTCCGAGAAGCTCGAGGGACAGCTCCTCCCGAAGCACCTGGCACTGCCGATCTTCGCGAGCGACCCGCTCTCCTCCGTGGCGTACGCGCCGCAGGAGCTCCTCATGATCCTGCTGCTCGGTGGCATGGCGTTCCTGACCTTCGCGCCGTGGGTCGCTGCGCTCGTCGTGCTCCTGCTCGTGGTGGTCGTCGCGTCCTACCGACAGCTCATCAAGGCGTACCCGTCCGGGGGCGGCGACTACGAGGTGGCGCACCGGAACCTCGGGGAGAAGGCCGGGCTGGTCGTCGCGAGTGCGCTGCTCGTCGACTACGTCATGACCGTGGCCGTGTCGGTGGCCTCCGGGGTGGACAACATCATCTCGGCGCTGCCGTTCCTCAACGAGTTCCGCGTCGAGCTCGCGCTGCTGTTCGTCGTGCTGCTCGCGGCCGTGAACCTCCGCGGCGTCCGCGAGTCGAGCAAGGCCTTCGCCATCCCGACCTACCTGTTCGTCGCGTCGGTGTTCGTCATGGTCGTCACCGGTCTCGTGCGGGTCGCCGTCGGTGACGCCCCCGTCGCGGAGTCGGCGCAGTACACCGTGCAGAACGTCGAGCACACCACGCAGGCGGCGTTCGTGCTGCTGCTCCTCCGCGCCTTCGCGTCCGGCTGCTCGGCCCTCACCGGCGTCGAGGCGATCGCGAACGGCGTGCAGGCGTTCCGTCGCCCGAAGATCCGGAACGCCCAGAAGACCCTCGTCGCGATGGGCGGGATCGCGATCGTCCTGTTCGTCGGACTCATCACGCTCGCCCTCGTGGCACGCGTGCACTACGCCGAACGCGCGTGCGACCTGCAGGGCTTCACCGCCTGCGCGACCACGCCGCAGCGCTCGCTCATCGCCCAGATCGCCGCCGCGACGTTCGGGGACGGCTCGGTGCTGTTCTTCGTCGTCCAGGCGACCACCGCGGCGGTCCTGCTCCTCGCGGCGAACACGGCGTTCAACGGGTTCCCGCTCCTCGGCTCGATCCTCGCGCGGGACTCGTACGCACCGAAGGCCCTCTCGACGCGCGGCGACCGCCTCATCTACTCGAACGGCGTCATCGTCCTGGCGCTCGTCGCGGCGGCGCTCCTGGTGGTCTACCGGGCGAACGTGACGAGCCTCATCCAGCTCTACATCATCGGCGTCTTCGTCTCGTTCACGCTCGGGCAGACCGGCATGGTCGTGCACTGGACGCGGCTGCTCCGTCAGGACCGAGCGGGGACGGCCGCCGAGCCGGTGAACCGCGGTCAGGTCGTGCGCTCACGGCTCATCAACACCGTCGGAGCGAGCTTCACGTTCGTCGTGCTCGTCATCGTCACCATCACGAAGTTCACGCACGGCGCCTGGCTCGTGTTCGTCATCATGCCCCTGCTGTTCGTCCTCATGCTCGGCGTGAACCGGTACTACCGCGACGTCTCGCACGAGATCGAGGCCGACGAGGAGACCGAGTTCGGCGCGACCGGCGACCACGCGATCGTGCTCGTCAACAAGCTGCAGAAGCCCGTGCTGAAGGCGCTCGACTACGCCATCGCCGCGAGGCACGCGAGCTTCGAGGCGGTGCACGTCGCGATCGACGACGCCGAGGCCGCACGGCTCCGGGACCAGTGGGCCGACCACGGCATCGAGGTCCCGCTGACGATCGTGCCGAGCCCCTACCGCGACATCTCGATGCCGCTCATCAAGTACATCAAGGCCCACCGCGCCGAGCACGGCTCCGAGGTCGTCACGGTGTACACGCCGGTGTTCGTCGTCGGCCACTGGTGGGAGAACCTGCTCCACAACCACCGCGGCCGCCGCATCCGGAAGAAGCTCCTGCTCGTGCACGGCGTCACCGTCGCCCTCGTGCCGTGGCTGCTCGACTCGTCCGAGCTGCTCTACGGTCGGCGTTCACGTCCGCTGCCGGGTCAGGAGCGCCGCGGCGAGCCCGTCCGGCCGCCGCTCCGCCGGTCGCCACACGGGGTGTTCCGCTCCGAGGGCCGGGAGGAGGACCGTCTGCTCCGCTCCGACCAGCGCAACAGGCTGAGCCCCCGGGGCGAGGCCGGACCGCGGGGCGACGCCGGTCCGCGGCGCGCGACCCGGCCGGCGGGACCCGCCGAGGGCGTCGACCCGGCCCGCTGCACCGGGGAGCTCCGGACCCTGGTCGCGTCCCCGCCCGCGACGCGGACACCGACCTCGCCGTCCGACGCCGATCGCTCGTGACAGCGTGTGACGGTGCCCGGTCGTACGATGTGACGCCATGACCCCGACCGACCTCCGCGCCTTCGCCACGTTCGACGCGCACGGCGGCAAGGTGTCGAAGCGCGTCGAGGTGCTCGACCACGAACCGCCTGCCGGCAGCCCGCTCGAGGGCCTGGTCGCGGTCCGCGGGGAGCACCCCCTCGGTGCGGTCGACGAACGCGCCGCCGACGACTCCTCCGCGCTGTCGCGCGGTGAGCCGGCCATCGGTTGGGTCGACCCCGCGACGCTCCGCGACTGGTACCGCCCGGACCGCGTGGTGACCACCCGCCTGGAGGCGCGCCGGTCCGGCATCGTCCCGGGTCTGTACGCCGACTCCCGCGGGCGCGGTCGGGTGCGGATCGACGGCCGGGAGGCACTGCTCGCCCCCGATGGTCGTCCCGCCTTCCGCGCACTGGCCGGCCCCGACGACGCTCCGGTGGTCGACGTCCCGCTGCCGAAGGACCAGGCCGTCCGACTCGTCGCGGTGACCGCGGTCCCGGAGGGCCTCGAGATCGTCACGACCCCGGTGTCCCCGTTCCTGTCACCGGGCCGGTACGCCGCGTACGCGGCCGACGTGCCCGGTCTGCCGCCGCGCCCCTCGACGGGGACCGAGCGGGTGACCGCGTCGGTGCTGCTCGACGGCACGCTGCACGTGGTCGACCGGATCGACGAGCGGGCGGCGACGATGTGGATCGAGCGTGCGGGTTCGGTGGTGCCGATCGCACTGAGCGGGATCGGTCCCGACCTGGTGCGGTACGCCGCCGCGCCGGCCTGACTCCGCGCCCGCCCGACGTCCGGCGGCGAGCACCCACCGTCGTCCGGCATGCGCAGTCCGGGGGACGCCGCGCTGGGGTGCGCGTCGGTGGCCCGGCGTAGCGTCCGCGCCATGAGCGATGCAGACCAGACCGACCACACCGGCGAGACGCTCGGTGGGCCGCGCCCCGACCCCTCGACCACCGCGAGCAAGGACCCCGAGGACTGGGTCACCGGCGACGAGCCGATGACCGGCCCGCAGCGGAGCTACCTCGACACCCTCGCCCGGGAGGCCGGCGAGGAACTGCCCGCCGACCTCACGAAGGCCGAGGCCTCCGAGCACATCGAGCGACTCCAGGCGCAGACCGGGCGCGGAGCCGACACCGCTTCCTGAAACCGGTCCACCGAACGGTGGACCGGTGTCTGGGCATGTCCTGGTGATGCCCTGGCGAACCCCGTCGAGACCCCTGACCGGGGGTGCTCGATGACGTGTCACCCGTTACCTTCTCGGGCATGCGAACGACATCGACCTCGATCGGCCTCACCGTGCTCCGCGTCGTCCTCGGCGTGGTGTTCATCGCCCACGGCGCGCAGAAGTTCGCGCAGGGCATCCCGAACGTCACCCGGGGCTTCGCGGGCATGGGCGTCCCGCTCGCCGACGTCGCCGCACCGCTCGTCGCGGGGCTGGAGCTCGTCGGCGGGGGCTTCCTCGTCCTCGGCGTCGCGACCCGGGTCGTCGGGGTGCTCCTGGCGGCCGACATGGTGGTCGCGGGCCTGCTCGCACACTCCTCGGCCGGGTTCTTCTCGCAGGACGGCGGCTTCGAGTACGTGCTCGTCCTCGCCGTCGGCTCCCTGGCCGTCGCCCTGACCGGCCCCGGGCGGTTCTCGCTCGACGCGGCGCTGCTGCACGCCACCCGACGGCGGCGGGGCGTGGACGCACCACTGCCCGCCTGACCCGGACGTTCCTGACGGACCACCGACGGACGGGAGGACGGCGCACGATCCGCGCCGCGCCTCCCGTCCGTTCGTCCGTCCGTCCGTCCCGTCGTCCGTCCGCTCTCTCGCCCGTCCGGGGCCGGGCCGCCGACCGCCGTCAGGAGACGTCGGCGAGCACGTCCACGACCTGACGGGCGATGCGCCGCCCCGCCCGGTTGGCCCCGATCGTCGAGGCCTGCGGACCGTAACCAGCGAGGAACAGGCGCGGCTCGTCCTCCGAGCGGCCGTCCGCCACGACGATCCCGCCCTGCGCGGTGCGGAGCTTCAGCGGCGCGAGGTGCCGGAGGTCAGCACGGAAACCCGTCGCCCACAGGACGGCGTCGGCGTGCACGTGCTCGCCCTCGGCCGTCACGACCCCCGTCGCGTCGAGTCGGGCGAACATCGGCGAGGCCACCAGCGTGCCGCGGTCGATGCCCGCTCGGATGCGCCTCGTCACCGGGATGCCGGTACCGCTGACGATGCTCGGCAGGACCCGACCGGCCCGTGCCGCACGGTCCTGCTCGTCGACCGCCGCGACCGCCGAATCGAGGTCGAGCGAGGCCGAGTCGGACCAGACGACAGGGCGTCGCGTGAACCACCGCGTGGACCGAGCGACGCCGTCGAGCTCGAGCAGGAACCCGATCGCACTCGTGCCACCGCCGACCACGACGACGTCCTGCCCGGCGAACTCCGCGGCGCTCCGGTACTCCGTCGTGTCGAGCTGCCGGCCGGTGAAGACGTCCCGCCCCGGGTACCACGGCACGAACGGCGTGCCCCACGTCCCGGTGGCGTTGACGACGACCTCGGAGCTGATCCGGCTCGTCCGTCCGTCCGGGGTCTGCAGGGTCGTACAGAGTCGGTCGGAGCCCTCGGTCCGGGTGACCGACGTGACGGCGACCGGACGACGGACGCGGAGGTCGTAGTGCTGCTCGAAGCGTCGGTAGTACTCGGCGACGACGTCCCGGGCGGGTCGGGCGCGGTCGGCGTCGTCGAACGTGAGGCCCATCGCCCGCATCCCCGGCAGGTCGTGGACCCGGTGTGCCGCGCCCAGCCGCAGGGCCTCCCACCGGTACTGCCACGCACCGCCGGTGTCCGGGCCGCGGTCGAGGACCACGAGGTCCGAGCCCGGTGCGAGTCCGAGGCGACGCAGGTGGTGGGCGACCGACAGCCCGGCCTGTCCCGCGCCGATGACGACGACACGCGCGTACTGATCCGGGGCGGGATTCGTGGCGTCGCTCATCACATCCGATTCTGCTGTGTCCGCCGTGCTCGCGGCGACGTCCAGATCGGGGTACATGGTAGAGTGATCGGCAGATTTCAAACCACGAACCGTCCGATTCCCCGGGTGTCCAATCGCACCCGCCAGGATCGGACCAGAGCCGATCACGAGGGGGTCACGCATGGGGCGCGGCCGTCAGAAGGCAAAGCACACCAAGGTCGCCCGGGAGCTGAAGTACTTCAGCCCGGAGACGAACTACGGTGCGCTCGAACGCGAGCTCTCCGCCGGGCAGCACTCGGACGAGAACTCCTACGTCGACCGCTGGGCTGACCAGTACGGTGACGACGAGGACGACCTCGAGCTCGAGCAACACGAGGACCAGAACAAGTCCGCCTGAGCCGCCCTCGTGCGACACGCCGCTCACCCTCGGGTGCGCGGCGTTTCCGCGTGCGCGGCGTGCGCTGACGTGTGATCTGAGTTGGTCGCACGACATGCCGCGGGCGCGGCGCCGTGGTCGCAGAACCTGTCGCTGCCCGAGCTCGCAGCCGACACTTCGCGCGACCAACCCGAGCGGCCTGCGGCACGTCGTGCGACCAGCCGCCGGCGGCCGAGACCACGGCGCGACATCGTCTGGCGACGACGTTCGGCGGCCTCGCGCGCGTCAGGCGGCGTAGGCCCCCACGAGGCGCACGGCCCCGCCGTCCACGCCCTTCGCGCCCTGCTCGAAGCCAGTGGGGTCCTCGCGCGCCGCGGTCGAGATCGTCCCGACGGCCCACGACGGCAGCCCCGCGGCACCGAGGGACGCGATCACGTCCGACGCCGCACCTGCCGACACCACGGCGAACATCCCGATGCCGAGGTTCCACGTGCCCTCGGTGTCCTCGAGCGGTGTCGCCGCCATCGAGGACAGCACCCGGAACACGGGCAGCGGGGACCACGTCGAACGGTCGACCTCGACCCACGAGCCGACCGGCAGCACGCGGGCGAGGTTCGCGGCGATGCCCCCACCCGTCACGTGCGAGAGCGAGTGCACCGCGCCGGGGTGCGACGACAGCAGGGACAGCAGCGGGCTCGTGTAGAGGCGCGTGGGCTCGAGGAGTGCTTCGCCGACGGACACCCCGGCGCCGAACTCCGGCAGCTGGTCGGTGTACTGGACGCCCCGCGTCGACAGGATGTGCCGCACGAGGGAGTAGCCGTTCGAGTGCAGCCCGGACGATGCGATGGCCACGACGACGTCACCGTCCTCGACGAGGTGCGCACCGAGCTGGGCGCCGGCCTCGACCACACCGGTCGCCGCACCCGCCACGTCGTAGTCGTCCGGGCCGAGGAGTCCGGGGTGCTCCGCCGTCTCACCGCCGACGAGGGCTGTCCCGGTCTCCGAGCAGCCGCGGGCGATCCCGGCGACGATGTCCGCGATCCGGTTCGGGACGACCCGGCCGCAGGCGATGTAGTCGGTCATGAACAGCGGCTTCGCGCCGACCACGACGATGTCGTCGACGACCATGCCGACGAGGTCCTGCCCGATGGTGTCGTGCTTGTCGATCGCCTGGGCGATCGCGACCTTCGTGCCGACGCCGTCCGTCGACGTCGCGAGCAGCGGGTGTTCGAAGTCCTTCAGGAACGAGACGTCGTAGAGCCCCGCGAACCCGCCGACACCGCCCGTCACCGAGGCGTTGTGCGTGGCCGAGACCGCCGACTTCATGAGTTCGACCGCGAGGTCGCCGGCTGCTGTGTCGACGCCGGCCTCGGCGTAGGGGTTCGTCATGCGTCGTCCTCCGCAGGGCATGGCAGACTTGTTCGGTCCCCCCGATTCTACGGTCTGGAGCACACCGCGAATGTGCGGCATCGTCGGGCTCGTCGCCCAGAGTCCTGCCAACCAATCCATCTACGACGCTCTGCTCCTCCTGCAGCACCGAGGACAGGACTCGACCGGCATCGCCACGGTCGAGGGTCACATCCACCACATGCACAAGACGCGTGGCCACGTGCGGGAGGCCTTCCGCACGCGTGACATGCGGTCCCTCCTCGGCACGATGGGCCTCGGCCACGTGCGCTACGCCACGAAGGGCGCCGCGAGCAACGAGGAAGAGGCGCAGCCGTTCTACGTGAACGCGCCGTACGGCATCGTCCTCGTGCACAACGGCAACCTGACGAACACGCGGGAGCTCACCCGCGAGCTGTTCGACATCGACCGCCGGCACCTCAACACGAGCTCCGACACCGAACTGCTCGTGAACGTCCTCGCGCACGAGCTCCAGGGCCAGGTCCGCGGGAAGGACCTCGACCCCGGCCAGGTGTTCGACGCCGTGGAGCGCGTGCACGAGCGCGTCGAGGGCTCCTACGCCGCCATCGCCACCATCGCCGGGCACGGCCTGCTCGCCTTCCGCGACCCGTTCGGCATCCGCCCGCTCATCCTCGGCCACAAGTTCGACGAGGCCGGCCAGCCCGAGTGGGTCGTCGCGTCGGAGTCGCTCGTCCTCGAGTCCGGCGGCTACGAGATCGTCCGGGACATCGCCCCGGGTGAGGCCGTGTTCATCGAGATGAACGGTCAGATGCACGCCCGACAGTGCGCGAAGGACCCGCGCCTCGTGCCCTGCTCGTTCGAGTACGTCTACCTCGCCCGTCCCGACTCGGTCATGAACGGCATCTCGGTGTACGACGCCCGGCTCCGGCTCGGCAACCGTCTGGCCGACACCATCGAGCAGTACGCGCCCACGGGCGACATCGACGTCGTCATGCCGATCCCGGACTCCTCACGCCCGGCGGCGATGCAGGTCGCGCAGAAGCTCGGCATCGAGTACCGCGAGGGCTTCTACAAGAACCGCTACGTCGGCCGGACGTTCATCATGCCGGGGCAGGCGGAACGCAAGCGGTCCGTCCGCCAGAAGCTCAACGCGATGTCGTCGGAGTTCAAGGGCAAGAACATCCTCATCGTCGACGACTCGATCGTGCGCGGCACGACGAGCAGGGAGATCGTGGAGATGGCCCGCGCTGCCGGCGCGAACGAGGTCACCTTCACGAGCGCCGCCCCGCCTGTCCGCTTCCCGCACGTCTACGGCATCAACATGCCGACGCGTGCCGAGCTCATCGCGCACGACCGGAAGATCCCGGAGATCAACCGCGTGCTCGGCAGCGACCACCTGATCTACCAGGAGATCGCCGACATGCGTGACGCGATCATCGAGGGGTCGGACGTCACCGACCTCGAGATGAGCTGCTTCACCGGCGAGTACGTCACGGGCACGGTCAGCCCCGAGTACCTGTCCTGGGTCGAGGCGAACCAGCTCAGCTAGGTCCGGTCGCCCAGGGCGACCAGCAACGGACTGGAGGCACGGTG
>NZ_LDQC01000003.1 GCF_001475545.1 Curtobacterium luteum
TCCTTACTGTTCGGTACAGAAGTGGAACGTAGACCTGTCCGGCGCACTTGTCAAATCTGTACCGAACAGTAAGGAAGTGGGTTGTCAGGCGCTCAGGAAGAACGTCCGCACCTGCGTGATCCGACCGTCCGCGACGGTGACGACGTCGATGCCCCGGACCTCGGGTGCGCCCGCCGGGCCGAGTGCCCACGCCAGGGCGCCGGTGTCCTCGGATGCGTAGTGCGGGCCATCCGCGGCGAACACGAAGGGGTCGGGGACCTGGCCGAGGAGCTCCGCGGCCTTCGCGAGCAGTGCCTCCCGTCCGTCGTTCTCGCCCTCCGGGTCGACGAACACGACGTCGGGGGAGTAGATGCGCTCCGCGGCGGCGCGTCGGGCATCGGCGTCGCGGTTGCCGAAGACCTCGTGGAGGTTGGCGTCGAGCAGTTCGTGGACGGTGGGCATGCGGGTTCCTCTCGGTCTGACGGGGCTATTGTGGTCCGAGCGGTACAGAAAGGGAAGGTGTGCGCATGGCCACTCGTGGACGACCACGGTCCTTCGACGCGGACGCCGCCCTCGACCGTGCGGTCGACGTGTTCTGGCGGCAGGGCTACGAGGGGACGAGCCTCGACGACCTGACGGGCGCGATGGGCATCAACCGGCCGAGCCTCTACGCCGCGTTCGGCAACAAGGAGGAGACCTTCAAGAAGGCGATCGGGCGCTACGCCGAGGTCGAGATGGCCTACGTCGGGGACGCCCTCGCCGAGCCGACCGCCCGCGCCGTGGCCGAGCACTACCTCCGCAGCAACGTCGCCGCGGTGACCACCCCTGGGCGGCCTGCCGGGTGCCTGTCCATCCAGGGCGGCCTGGCCGCCGGCGAGGGCGACCAGCGCATCGTCGACTTCCTCGCCGAGAGCCGGGCCGGCGGTGAGCAGCGGTTCGTCGAGCGGTTCCGTCGTGCGGTCGAGGACGGCGATCTCCCCGACACCGAGGACCCCGTCGAACTCGCGAAGTACGTGTCGACGGTGTCGGCCGGACTGGCCGTGCAGGCGAGCGGCGGCGCACCGCGCGCCGCGCTCGCGGCGGTCGTCGAGCGCGCGCTCCGCGCCTTCCCGGCCTGAGCCGGGTACCCGCCCGACGGACCGGAGGCCCGGATCACGTGAGCGCACCTGCTCACGTGATCCGGGCCTCCCGTCCGGCATCGCGGCGTCAGCCGCGGATCGCCTCCGACAGCTTCACGCGACCGCCGGTCCGGAGCAGCGCGTTCTCGTAGATGCGCGCGCCGACGAGGATGACCACGACCACCGATGCGAGGAGCACCAGGAGCGACAGCACCGGCTCCCACCACTCGACCGAGCCGAGGAAGATCCGCATCGGCATCCCGATCGCCGCGCTGAACGGCACGTACGACATGACGCCGAGGATCGTCGGGTTCGAGTACGCGACGATGATCAGCACGTAGGGGATCATCACGAGCATCATCACCGGCGTCGTGACGCTGCCGACGTCCTCCTGCCGCGACACGAGCACCGCGGACGCGGCGAACAGCGACGCGATGAGCACGAACCCGATCGCGAAGAAGCCGACGAACCACAGCATGCTCGGGCCGAGCAGCGTGAACAGGTTGTCCTGGCCGGTCAGGGCGAGCGCGATGGTCGCCGCGATCGCCACCGCCACGATCTGCGCGAACGCCATGATGCTGTTGCCGAGCACCTTGCCCGCGAGCAGCGCACGGGCCGGGATCGCCGCCATCAGGATCTCGACGACGCGGGTCGACTTCTCCTCCACGACGCTCTGCGCGATCGACTGCCCGAACGTCACGGCCGAGGCGAAGAACACGACACCGAACGCCAGCGCGACGATGTACACCAGGCCCTCCGGCAGTGCGTCCGGGTCGAGCAGCTCCACGGTCGGGGAGACGCTGAGCGCCTGGACGACGCCGGTCGGGGCGGAGTCGAGCCCGACGACCTGGAAGCCGAGCGCGTCGTCGGACGGCACGATCGCCGCGTCGACGTCCCCGCTCCGGACGAGGCGCTCCGCCGCCGCGGTCGTCGCGGTCGGGGTGACGTCGAGGCCGTCGGACGACGGCAGGCTGACGCCCTCCGCGACCGCCACCGGCGTCCTGTCGTCGGACGTGGCGTTGCCGACGACGCCGGCGACCACGATGGACGCGACGACCATGACGACGAGGATGAGCGCCGAGACGATGAAGGCCTTGCTCCGGACGCGCGCCTGGATCTCCCGGGCGCTGACGAGCCGGACGGCGGACACGAACGACGCGGACACGGACGGACCGTTCACCGGATGACCTCCCGGAAGACCTCGCTCAGCCGGGGGACCCGGGGAGCGAACGAACCGACGGTGCCGGACGACACCGCACGCTGCAGGACGGACTGGGCGACCGCGTCCGACGCCTCGAACACGGCGTACCCGCCGTCGAACTCGCGGACTGTCACCCCCGGCTCGTCGCGGAGCCAGGCGACGTCGCCGTCGACGAGCAGCTCCCACGCCGGCGGGCCGGCCTGCCGCCGGAGGTCATCCTGCGGGCCGGACGCCCGGATCCGCCCGTCGGCGATCACGACGACGTCGTCGCACAGCCGCTCCACCACGTCGAGCTGGTGGCTCGAGAACAGCACCGGCACACCCTGGCCCGCCGCCTCGCGCAGGACGCCGAGCACGACGTCCACGGCCATCGGGTCGAGGCCCGAGAACGGCTCGTCCAGGACGAGCACCTCGGGGTCGTGTGCCAGCGCCGCGGCGACCTGCACGCGCTGCTGGTTGCCGAGCGACAGCTTCTCGACCTCGTCGTCGGCGTGCTTCCCGAGTTCGAGGCGCTCCAGCAGCTGCCCGGTCCGGTCGGCGGCCTCGCGCTTCCCGACGCCGTGCAGCCGGGCCAGGTAGGTGATCTGCTCGGCGACCCGCATCTTCGGGTACAGGCCGCGTTCCTCGGGCATGTACCCGAACCGCTTCCGGTCCGCCGGACCGATGGCGCTGCCGTCGATCGACACCGTCCCCGCGTCGGGCTCGAGCACCCCGAGCAGGATGCGCATGGTCGTGGTCTTGCCGGCGCCGTTGCCGCCGACGAAGCCGGTGAGGCGTCCGCGGCCGACGTCGAACCCGACGTCGTCCAGGACCCGGCGCTCGCCGAAGCGCTTCGTCACGCCCTCGATGGTGAGCATCGCTGGTTCCCCTTCCGTCGACGCACCTCGCCGACGTCTCGACGCTATTTGCCGGGAGGCCCGGCTCGCCTCCGGCTGTCGGCGGTACTTCCCGGGGCGGCCGCCTCCGCCGTACGGGGGAGATGCCGGGGTGTCGCGCGACGGACGGCGGGCACGTCCCAGCGATCCGACGGCGTCCGTCGGTACGATGCGGCGACCGCGCTCCTGCCCGACAGGGGTGCGCCGCCGTGCGCAAGGCGCGGCCCGCCCGTCTCCCGACCGGGCGCAGCACCGTCGAGGGGGAGCACGTGACCGAGCAGCAGGACCAGCCCGACGCCGACCGTCCGGCGCGGGCCGTGCAACACGGACGCCTCGCGCCGCGCAGCCCGATCGGGTTCGCCGCCCGCGTCGTCGCGATGGCCGCCGCGGTCGCCGTGGTCGGTGCGGGATCGGTCGCCGCGATCGCCTCCTACCAGGTCGTGAGCCAGGCCAAGCCGCCGGTGTCGCTCGCGATGCCCGGCACGACGGCGAAGGCGGCCCCAGAGCTGACCGCGCAGTCCGGCGAGGTCAACATGCTCCTCGTCGCGACCGACACCCGGGACGGCCAGGGCGCCGGCTTCGACGACCCGGTCAGTCGTCGGGCGAGCTCCGGCGTGGGCAACAACGACACCACGCTGCTCGTGCACATCTCCGCGGACCACACGAACATGGCCGTCGTCAGCTTCCCCCGCGACCTCGTCATCCCGATTCCGGCGTGCACGAACGACAGCGGATCGGTCACCCCGGCGACCGATGCGGCGATGCTCAACACGGCCCTGTCGCGCGGCGGCGAGAAGCACGGTCTGGGGTGCGTCGCGAAGACGATCTCGGACCTCACCGGGCTGCAGATCCCCTACGCCGGCATGATCACCTTCGACGGCGTCGTCTCCATGGCGAACGCGGTCGGCGGGGTCGAGGTCTGCCTCGCGACCCCGATCGTGGACACCGACGTCTCCCCGGCCCTCGACCTTCCGGCCGGGAACCAGGAGCTGTCCGGAGCCGAGGCCGCGGCCTTCCTCCGTTCCCGGCACGGTGTCGGCGACCGGAGCGACCTCGGCCGGATCAGCAACCAGCAGACGTTCATGTCCGCCCTGGCCCGGCAGACGGTGTCCGCGGGGACCCTGACGAACCCGGCGCGGGTGCTGCGGCTCGCGGAGACGGCGGCGAAGCACATGACGCTGTCGGACACCCTCGCCGACCCGACGACGCTGGCCCGCATGGCGCTGGCGGTGCAGAACGTCGGACTGTCCCAGATGGTCTTCGTCCAGTACCCGGTCGCCGACGACCCCGCGGACACGAACCGCGTGATCGTCTCCGAGGACGCGGCGGCCCAGCTCAACGCGGTGCTCAAGGCGAACGAGCCGGTCGTGCTCGGCGAGGACAGCCTCGGTCGTTCGGCGGTCAAGGACCCGAACGCGAGTGCTTCCCCGTCCACCGGAACCGGATCCGGATCCGGATCCGGATCCGGGTCCGGCTCATCAGGGTCCGGTTCGCCGTCGGGGGCCCCGTCCTCGGGCTCGGGCTCGTCGTCGGGCGGGACCTCGTCCGGTTCGGCGTCAGCCCCGGCCGGCACACCGAGCGCCCCGCGGACCTCCTCGGCGCCGCTGCCGGACAACGTCTCCGGTCAGAGCGCCGCCACGGTCACCTGCGCGAAGCGCGACTGAGCCCTACCCGGCGACGCCGTGCTCGAACGCCCAGACCACGGCCTGGATGCGGTCGCGGAGCGCCAGCTTCTGCAGCACGTTCGACACGTGCGTCTTGACGGTGGCGTCGCCGACGAACAGCTCGCGGGCGATCTCGGCGTTGCTCAGTCCCCGGGCGAGCAGCCGGAGCACCTCGGCCTCGCGCTCGGTCAGGCCGGCGTCGGCGACGGCAGCTGCGGCGGTCGCGGTGGTGTCGACCGGTGTGGCCGGGGTCTGGACCGGCGCGGCGGTGGCCCGGCTGATCACCCGGCGGGTGACGTCCGGCGCGAGCAGGGCGTCCCCGGCCGCGACCGTGCGCACGGCCTCGATCAACTGTTCGGGGGAGGCGTTCTTCAGCAGGAACCCGCTCGCGCCGGCCTCGAGCGCCTGGAAGAGCGCGTCGTCGTGGTCGAACGTGGTGAGCACGAGCACCGCGGGCGGGTCGTCGAGGGCGGCGATGCGGCGGGCGGCCTCGAGGCCGTCGACCCCGGGCATCTGCACGTCGAGGCACACGACATCGGGTCGGAGCCGCACGACCGCGTCGACCGCCTCGGCCCCGTCGGCCGCCTCGCCCACGACGCGGAAGCCCGGTTCGGACTCGAGGATGACCGTGAAGCCGGCCCGGACCAGGTCCTGGTCGTCCGCCAGCACGATGGTCAGGTCGTCGGCAGCCATGCACGCACCAGGTACCCTCCCCGGGCGCGCGGCCCGATCTCGACGGTCCCGCCGACCGCGGCGACCCGTTCCCGCATCCCGACGTGGCCCAGGCTGCTGCCGGTCGTGTCCTGTGCGCCGCCACGGCCGTCGTCGGTGACCTCGACCTCGACGGCATCCGCCAGGTAACGGAGCCGGACGTCCGTGCGGGCTCCGTTCCCGGCGTGCTTGAGGACGTTCGTCACGGCCTCCTGCGCGACCCGGAAGGCGACGGCGGCGACCGTCGGCGGTACGGGACGCTCCTCGCCGACGACGGACCAGTCAGCCGGGTGGCCAGCGGTCCGTGCCGCCTCGACGACCTCCGCGATCCGGCTGATGCCCTCGGTGCTCGGCGCGGCGCCGACGGGCGTACGGGCCGCGTCGTCGTCCGGGCCGTCGCCCGGCTCGTGCGAGCGCAGGGTGCCGAGCATCCGCCGGAGCTCCTCGACGGCGGTGCGGGCGCTGTCCTCGACCACCGACAGCGACGTCGCGGCCTGCTCCGGGTCGCGCCCGAGCACGCGGCGTGCGGCGCCGGCCTGCACACCCATCAACGCCACGTGGTGGGCGACGACGTCGTGCAGTTCGCGGGCGATCCGGACGCGTTCGAGCGTGATGGCCTGCGCGGCCGAGCGTTCGCGCTCCGCGGTGAGTTCGGCGGTCCGCAGGTCGAGCTCGTGCCGGGCGACCGCGGCGCTCCAGGCCCGGTTGCCGGCGTACCAGGCAGCCCCGAAGTACACGACGTTGATGAGGACGTTGAGGAGCGAGTACGCGATGTACGGCGGGATGACGGCGTCGCCGTCGTTCGGCAGCGAGGTCGGCACCGCCCACCCGAACACGATCGCGAGGAACAACCACGCGAACATGCCGCCGATCACCACCCAGCGCACCGCCTCGGCGCGGACCCGGTCAGAGCACCAGGCGCCGACCGTGTAGATCGCGATGAACAGCGTGAAGTTGACGACGAAGAGCTCCGGTACGTGCAGGAGCGCCGTGCCGACGAAGGCGAGCGCGACGACCACGAGGACCGACATCGGCCAGCGCCGCCGGAACGCGATCGGCACGGTGTTCGCGAGCACCATGAGCGCGGACACCCACCACGCGGCCTGGTCGTCGTCGTACGCGCCCGACGCCCCGTACAGCGTCACCGTGGTGGCCATGCCGAGCGCCAGTGAGCCTGCGAGCACGGCGTCCTGCCGCAGCTCGGTCCGGCCCACCGGCAGTCGTGACCACTCGCCCGTCGTCGCCCCCATGCGTCCACGGTACCGAACGCCGCTCTCCGGCCGGGCGTAGTCTCCGGGCCAGCTGAGCCTGGAGGCACGATGCGGTTCCTCATCAACGTCATCGACGACGGTCAGGCTGCCGCCGCCGGTCGCACCGAGTCGGCGACCGAGGCCGAGGCGGCAGCGATCGACGCCCTCAACGAGCGACTCGACGCCGATGGCTGGATCGTCCTCGCGGCCGGTGTCTCGGCCCCCTCCGACGCGACGGTCGTCGACGGCCGTGGAGCCGAGCCGAGCTTCCGACGGGGTCCGGCGGTCGACACGACGGAGTACGTCGCGGGCTTCTGGGTCCTCGACCTGCCCGACCAGCGGACTGCCGAGCAGATCGCGACCGAGGCGTCACGCGCCTGCAACCGGAAGGTCGAGCTCCGCCCGCTCCTGTGACCGACCCCACCGGCACGACCCCACGGCACCGGTGGCGGTGACCACCGCAGCGAGCAAGAACGCCACCGCCGGACCCACAGCGTCGAGCACGGTCCCCAGGCCGGCCGCCCCCACCGCCTGCCCCAGGACGAGCACGACGAACAGCACCGACGTACCCGCCGCGGCGTGCTCGGAGGCGATCTCCGTCGTCCACGCGATGAGCGCCCCGGTCGCGGCCGTGTACGCCCACCCGAAGACCACGCCGGCCGCGAGGGACACCGCGCCGGATGAGGGGACGAGCCCCTCGGCGGCGACCGCGGCCGCCGTGACGAGGGTCGTCACCAGCCACAGCGTCCGCGCTCGGAGTCCTGCCGTCCAACGGCTCGTCACCGTGACCGCAGCGCCACCGACCCCGACAGCGACCCACAGCAGCACCGAGGTCACGGTCGAAGCCCCGGCGTCGACGAGCGTCGACCGACCGAAGGTCCACACGCTCGCGGTCCCGACGCCGTAGAGCAGGGCGACGACGAGCAGCCGGACGTGCGCTCGGGACCACCGACGCCCCGGCGTCGGGCGCCCCCGACCGCTGTCGTGCTCGTCGCGACGTCCGGCACCGACGAGCACCGCCGCACCGACGAGCGCCGCCGCGACACCGGACACCGCCCACGCCGTCCGCCAGTCGGGCAGGAGCAGGAGCGCGAGCACCCCTGCGACGACCAGCCCCGGGCCGGTCCCCGCGTTCACGAACGCCTGCGCCCGGACGCGACCGGACCCGGACACCCGCTCCTCGACGAGCCGCACGAGCGCCGGTGATGCCAGACCGGCGCTCGCCGAGCCCACCACTGCCGCGACCGAGAACACCACTGCGTCGGAGCCCGCCGCCATCCCGATCGCCCCCGCGGCGGCCGTCACGGTGGCGGCGACGACGAGTGCGCGGGCGTGTGCGCGAGCGAGCACGAACCCTGCCAGCGCCCCGAGGCAGTAGCTCACGGACGCGCCGGCGGACACCCACCCGGCGGCGGCAGCGTCGAGGTCGAGGTCGCGCTGCACGTCGGGCAGGAAGAGCCCGAACGCCAGCCGGACCAACCCGTACGTCACCGCGATGAGCGCGAGTCCGGAGCCGAGGAGGACGGCACGTCGTAACGAAAACGATCGTTTCACTTCTCTGAGCCTAGGCTGCACCCATGGCGATGCGCACAGGGACACGGCGCAAGCTCCTCGACGCCGCCGAGGAACTGTTCTTCACGCACGGCATCGCCGCCACCCCGGTCGACGCCGTCCTCGACCGAGCCGGCGTCTCATCCGCCACGCTCTACCGCGAGTGGGGCAGCAAGGAGGCCCTCGTCGCCGCGGCCCTCGACCGCCGCCACGACGAGTGGACCGCCACGTGGGACCGAGCCCTCGCCGCCGCCGGCGACGACCGGGCCCGGCTCGACGCCGTGTTCGACGCACTCGACGCGTTCCGCTCGACCCCGACCGGCTCCCGCTGGTGTGCGTTCCTCGGCACCGCCGCCGAACTGGCCGACGCCCCCGAGGAGGTCCGCGCCGTGCTGTCCCGCGAGACCGACACCCTCCGGGACCGCCTCACCGCCGCCGCCGAGCCGCTCGTCGGAGCGTCCGATGCCCCCGCGCTCGCCGAGGACCTGTTGCTCGTCGTGTCCGGCGCCCTCGCGATGCGGCTCCGTGACGGGCGGGCCGGCACGGCGACCGCTCGGGCCGTCGCCGACGCCGTCGTTCACGCGCACGCCGAGCGCACGACCTCGAAGACCTCACACGGAACACCCGGCTGAACCACGCTCACGTCCGGACCGCTCGTCGGTACGCTCCGAAGGTGCAGCCGACCGCGTCCCGAGTCACCCGTCGCGCCCTGATCGCAGGCGGCGGCGCCGTGGTGGCGGCCGCGGCCGTCGCCGAGGCCGTCAACCTGCGCTGGCTCCCGGGACGCTCGTCGATGTACCGCGCGCTCGGGCTGAACGGGCAGCCCGGCAGGATCCCCGACGTCACGCCGGTCCCGACGACGTCCGGTTCGTTCGTGTCGAAGGCCCGGGACGGGCGAACGGTCGGCTGGACCATCGCCGCGCCCGAGTCGTCCGAGCCGCTGCCGATCGCGGTCGCCCTGCACGGCTACGGCGGCTCGCACCGCACCTTCTTCGGCAACGGGCTCGGGTACGACCGCTTCCTCGCGGAGCACATCGCGCACGGCGGGGCGCCGTTCGCCGTGGCCGGCGTCGACGGCGGCAACCGCTACTGGCACCGTCGGGCGGACGGGGACGACCCCGGAGCGATGGTCCTCGACGAGTTCGTCCCGATGCTCGAGCAGCACGGGTACGACACGGGGCGCCTGGCCTTCACCGGGAACTCGATGGGCGGCTACGGCGCACTCCGGTTCGGCGGACTCCTCGGGGCTTCGCGGGTCCGTGCCGTCGCAGCACTGAGCCCTGCACTGTGGACCAGCGCCGGCGACACCGCCCGTGGGGCGTTCGACGACGCCGAGGACTTCCGCGCGAACACCGTCCTCGGTCGACAGCGCGACCTCGACGGCATCCCGGTCCGGATCGACGTCGGCAACGGCGACGGCTTCGAACCCGCCGTCCGCACCTACGTCGACGGGTTCACCACGAAGCCGACGGGAGGCTTCGAACCGGGCGCGCACGATGCCGCCTTCTGGCGACGCATGGCCCCGGCACAGATCACGTTCCTCGCGCGGCACCTGCACGCCTGACCCGGGTGCCGGACGGGAGGCACGGCCCGCGTCCGCCACGCGCGACACGCGAGCAGTGCCTCCCGTCCGCCCACACGGGCCGGCCAGCCGGGGCCGCCCTGCGAGGGTGCGCTCAGCCCGTCGTGACCCGGAGGTCGTCGACCGCTGCGACGACCGTCGCCACCTCGGTGCGCGTCGTGTAGTCCACGTGGACGTCCGCGAAGCGGACGACGCCCTCGGCATCGATCACGAAGACCGACGGGAACGGGATCGCCGCCGTCGCGTCCGCGTTGCTGTCCGCGACGTCGAACCCGAGCTGCGTGTGCGCACCGCGAGCCGCGGCGCTGGGCTCGGTCACGATCCCGAACCGCCCGGCCAGGACGTTCCCGGGGTCGGTCAGCACCGGGAACGCCAGCTCGCCGTTCGCGATCGACTGTTCGGCGGCCTCCGGCGTCTGGGGCGACACGGCGACCAGCTGGACCCCGCGCTCCTGCAGCGCAGGGAGGAGCTCCTGCTGGTACGTGCGGAGCGTGATGTTGCAGTAGGGGCACCAGGCACCCCGGTAGAAGACGACGACGGTCGGTGCGGTCCCACGGGCCTCGGCGAACGAGGTGGTGTCGCCGGTCGGGGTGACGAGCGGGGCGTCCGGAGCGGCATCGCCCACGGCCACCACGCCGTCGGGGACGCCCGCGTCGCGCAGGTCTCGCTGTTCGCCGTCGAACACCGCGGAGAGCTCCGGGCCGATCTGGGCGGTGAAGCCCTCGTTGAACGTCTCCACCTGGCGGGCGATGGTCTGGTCGGTCACGGTCGGGCTCCTCGTGTCGGGTGCCGGCTGCGGCGCCGGTGGATGGAGCGTAGGCACGTTGGAACCGGCGCGGGACGGCCCGCGTCACGCAACGTCATGGTGCCGGTGCCCGCTCGTCCCGTCCTGGCGGTTCCGGTGCCCGGGGTCCGCGCACCGGGACTGCCAGGTACTGATCGGAACGGACCGTCGTCGCGTCCGCCGGAACGCGCACCTCGGGCGCCCTGTCAGGTCGCCCGGAGCGAGGACACCGCGAGTTCGGCCAGCCGGTGGTCGTTCATCTCCTCGTGTGCCGTCACCGTGACCACGGCGTCGCGGGACTGGTCCACGACGACGTACTGGCCGTACCGACCGTCGAGGCGCCATGCGTCGCCCGGGCCGTCCCAGACCGCGAGGCCGTACCGCCGGAACGGACCGTCCGTCGACACCTCGACCCAGTCCGCGCGCATCGCGTCCACCCAGGCACGGTCACGCGCGGCCTCTGTTGCGGCGTCGGATCGCCTTGGGCGCACGACCACCGAGGAACGAACGAGCGGGGTCGACGAGGAACCCCTGCCGCAGGGCCTCGCGGCCGACGAGCATGCGGAAGCCCATCTGGTCGCGGTTGCTCAGCGTGACCTCGGCGTCCACCGTCTGCTCGTGCAGCGTGATCGGCGTGAGGATGACGATGCGCTCCTGGGTGTGGCCGGTGGAACTCCGGATGGTCCGGCGGTCGTGGATGTCGCACTCGACCGTGACCGCGTCGGCGTCGGTGTCCTGCCACGGGTGCACCGAGAAGCGGACCCGGTCGCCCGGGAGTTCCTCGAGGTCGAACGCATGCAGCGCCGAGCTCCGGGCGCCGGTGTCGAGCTTGACCTTGATCCACGGCAGCGCGAGCCCTGGCAGGGCAGCCCACTCACGCCAACCTGCGATCGTCGGGGTGCGGCTCATGTGCCCATCCTGTCGCATGCTTTGATGGAGCGTCGCCGTCGATACCCCGATCACCCAGCGGAGCCCCCAACCGATGAAACTCGCCATCCTGTCGCGCGCCCCGCACGCGTACTCGACCCAGCGTCTCCGCGCCGCGGCGATCGACCGCGGGCACGACGTCAAGGTGCTGAACACGCTGCGGTTCGCGATCGACCTGACCGCCGACGAACCGGACCTGCTCTACCGCGGCAAGCTGCTCAGCGACTACGACGCCGTGCTGCCGCGCATCGGGAACTCGATCACGTACTACGGCACCGCGGTCGTGCGCCAGTTCGAGCAGATGGACGTCTACACACCGAACACGGCCACGGGCATCACGAACTCGCGCGACAAGCTCCGGGCGAACCAGATCCTGTCGCGGCACCACATCGGCATGCCGGCGACGACGTTCGTGAACAGCCGGGCCGACGTCCGTGGCGCGATCGACCGTGTCGGCGGCGCACCGGTCGTCATCAAGCTGCTCGAGGGGACGCAGGGCATCGGCGTGATCCTCGCGCCCGAGGCGAAGGTCGCCGAGTCGATCGTCGAGACGCTGCACTCCACCAAGCAGAACGTCCTCATCCAGTCCTTCGTCTCGGAGAGCCGCGGCAAGGACATCCGGGCGCTCGTCGTCGGCGACCGTGTCGTCGCCGCGATGCGCCGCAGCGCGTCCGGCGACGAGTTCCGCTCGAACGTGCACCGTGGCGGCACCGTCGAGAAGGTCACGCTGACGCCCGAGTACGAGGAGGCGGCGGTCCGTTCGGCGCAGATCATGGGGCTCCGGGTCGCCGGCGTCGACATGCTCGAGGGCAACGACGGGCCGCTGGTCATGGAGGTCAACTCGTCACCGGGGCTCGAGGGCATCGAACGCGCCACGGGCCTCGACGTCGCCGGCGCGATCATCGACTTCATCGGCAACCAGGTCGCGTTCCCCGAGATCGACGTCCGGCAGCGCCTCAGCGTGTCGACGGGCTACGGCGTCGCCGAGCTCCTCGTGCACACGAACGCCGACCTCGTGGGCAAGACGATCAAGGAGTCCGGGCTCTGGGACCGCGACATCACCGTCCTCACGCTGCACCGGGGGGCCTCGGTGATCCCGAACCCCCGCAGTGGCGTCGAACTGCAGGCGTCCGACCGGCTGCTCTGCTTCGGCAAGCTCGAGGAGATGCGTTCGATGATCCCGGACCGCCGGAAGCGTCGGAGCAAGGTCCGGAAGCTGCCGAAGGACGCCGTCACCGAGCAGTCCTAGTGCGCGTGCAGGGCACCCGGACCGCACGTCCAGCACTTGTGCGGAATGATGAGCCGGTGACCATCCTCGCTGACCGCCCCGTCGACCCGACGTCCGAAGCGGAGACAGCGCGACCCGGCAACGCCACCGCGAAGCACCGCAACGTCTCGTTGCTGTCGGTCGCGACGACCACCGCGGACCGCGTGACCACCTCCGCCGACATCGAGGAGCGCCTCCGCGGTGCCCTCCGTCGCCTCCGCCTGCCGACCGGTCTGCTCGAACGCGTGGCGGGTGTGAAGGAGCGTCGGAACTGGGGCGAGGGCCAGACCTTCCACGAGGCCGCGATCGACGCCGGCCGCCGTGCCATGGCGGAGGCGGGCGTCCAGCCGCACGACATCGGGCTGCTCATCAACACCTCGGTGACCCGTCCGCACCTCGAGCCGAGCGTCGCGGTCCGACTGCACCACGGCCTCGGGCTGCCGTCGTCGGCGATCAACTTCGACATCGCGAACGCGTGCCTCGGGTTCGTCAACGCCATGAGCGTCGCGGCGGGCATGATCGACTCCGGGCAGATCCGGTACGCGCTCATCGTGGACGGCGAGGACGCCGACCAGGTGCAGCTCAACACCATCGCCCGGCTCAACCAGGGCGGCCGGAACCGCAAGGACTTCATGAGCGAGTTCGCGAGCCTGACCCTCGGGTCCGGTGCCGCGGCGGCCGTGCTCGGCCGGACCGACGCCCACCCGACCGGCCACCGGCTGATCGGCGGCGTGACGCGGGCGGCGACCCAGTGGTACGACCTGTGCGTCGGCAGCCCGGACGGCATGTTCACCGACGCCAAGATGCTGCTCAAGGGCGGCATGGAGCTCGTGGTCGAGGCCTGGAACGAGGCCAAGGCGCACTTCGACTGGTCCGACATGGACCGTTACGTGCTGCACCAGGTCTCGGACGTGCACACCAACGCGTTCGTGAACGCGATCGGGGTCCCGCGGTCGAAGGTGCCGACGACGTACGAGCGCTTCGGCAACGTCGGCCCGGCCTCGATCCCGATCACCCTGGCGGACGAGGTCGCGAAGGGATCGATCCGCACGGGCGACCGGGTGTTCCTCGGCGGCGTCGGCTCCGGCATCAACACCGCGATGCTGGAACTGCACTGGTGAGGTCCGGCCTCCCTCGCGTCGCTGCCACCACCGCGCCGGCGACGCTCCCGCCGCCTCTGCCCGGTCTCGACCCGGCCTGGTCGCGACTGGTCACCGTGCCCGGTGGTGCGGAGGACCGGCCGGGAGGCACGGATCGCCACGAGCGCACCTGGCACCTCCTCGACACGGCCGGTTCCCTCGACGCGCTCGGCGCGCGTCCGGTGGGCACCCTGCTCTGCGTGCACGGCAACCCCACGTGGTCGTACCTCTGGCGTTCGGTCGCGCAGCGCACGCTCGACGTCGCCCGCGCCGGTGGTCCGGCGTGGCGGGTCGTCGCGGTCGACCAGCTCGACATGGGGTTCTCGGAGCGCACGGGCACGCAGCGTGCGCTCGCGCAGCGTGTGGCCGACCTCGGAGCGCTGACCGACGAGCTCGGGCTGACCGGGCCCGTCGTCACGCTCGGCCACGACTGGGGCGGGGTGGTGTCGCTCGGGTGGGCGGTCGACCACCCGGACCTCGTCGTGGGCGTCGCGACGTGCAACACCGCGGTGCACCAGCCCGCCGACGCCCCGATCCCCGCGCCGCTGCGGCTCGCGCTCGGGCCGGGGATGCTCGGCCGGGCGACCGTCCTGACGCCCGCGTTCCTCGAGACCACCCTGGCGATCGCGCACCCGGGGCTCGACCGCCCCGTCGCCGACGCCTTCCGCGTGCCCTACCGCGGCGCCGCACGACGTGGCGGCATCGGCGGGTTCGTGGCGGACATCCCCGTCGACGCCGACCACGCCTCGGCACCGGAGCTCGACCGGATCGCCGCGGGGGTCGCCGCGATCGACGTCCCCGCCCTGCTCATGTGGGGCCCGCGCGACCCGGTGTTCCTCGAGCGCTACCTCGACGACCTGCTCCGACGCCTCCCGCACGCCGACGTGCACCGCTTCGAGGGCGCCGGGCACCTGCTGCCGGAGGACGTCGACGTCGCCGGGACGGTCACCGACTGGCTGGGGGACCGCCTGCCGGAGGGGATCGTGCCCACCCGGGCCGAGCCGCCCCTCCAGTCACGGCCGTCGCCCCGCCGCCGCGGTGCGCCGGAACCGGCTGGTGGGGCCCTCCTCCCGGCCGCTGTCGAGCGTGCGACGGACGTGAGCCGCCCGCTGTGGGCCGCGCTCGAGGACCTGCGCGACGACGACGGACCCGCACTCGTCGAGATGGCGGCGCCGGGCGGGGTCCGGACCGTGAGCTGGCGACTGCTCGCACGCCGCGTGGACGAGATCGCCGCGGGCCTCGCCGTCATCGGCGTCCGCGCAGGGGACCGGGTCTCGCTGCTCGTGACGCCGGGTGCCGACCTGACCGCCGTGCTGTACGCGAGCGTGCGCATCGGTGCCGTCGTGGTGGTGGCGGACGCCGGACTCGGGATCCGTGGTCTCACGCGGGCCGTCAGGGGCGCGCGACCGGACTGGATCATCGGTGCGCTGCCGGGGCTCACCGCGTCACGTGCGCTCGGGTGGCCTGGCCGTCGCATCGCGACCCTCGCGCTCCCCGCAGCCGCACGTCGGGCCCTCGGGGTGTCGCACACGCTCGCCGAGGTCGCCCGTGTCGGCGCCGGACGACTCGCCGCGGGGGGCGCCCTGCCGGACGCACCGTCGGCGGACGCGACCGCGGCGGTGCTCTTCACCTCCGGGTCGACCGGACCGGCGAAGGGTGTCGTGTACACGCACCGGCAGCTCGCCGCCGTCCGGGACGCCCTCGCCACGCAGTACGGCGTCGGCGTCGGCACCGGACTCGTCGCGGGCTTCGCACCGTTCGCGCTCCTCGGGCCGGCACTCGGCGCGCGGTCGGTGGCACCGGACATGGACGTCACCGCACCCCGGACCCTCACGGCGACCGCGGTGGCCCGGGCCGTCGCCGCTGCGGACGCCACCGTCGTCTTCCTGTCGCCGGCCGCCATCGCGAACGTCGTGGCGACCGCGTCCCAGCTGACCGAGGCCGACCGCACGGCGCTGCGTCGTGTCGCGCTGTTCCTCTCCGCGGGAGCGCCGGTCTCCGACTCGCTCCTCGCCGCGGCGACCGAGCTGATGCCGAACGCGACGGCGCACACGCCCTACGGGATGACCGAGGGGCTGCTCATGACCGACGTGGACCTCGACGGGGTCCGAGCGGCGGGAGCGGTCGACGCGTCGGGCGTCTGCGTAGGGGTGCCCGCCGCCGGGGTCACGGTCCGGATCGCCCCGCTCGACGCCGCCGGAGCCGCGACCGGCGCACTCACCGACGCACCGGGGGTGACCGGCGAGATCGTCGTCGCCGCCCCGCACGTCCGCGACCACTACGACCGGCTCTGGCGGACCGACCGGGCCTCGCGGCTCGGTGTCAGGGACCCGCGCGGACACCGGACGGGCGACGTCGGACACCTCGACGACGCCGGACGGCTCTGGGTCGAGGGGCGGCTGCAGCACGTGGTGACGACACCGGACGGGGTGGTCACCCCGGTCGGGCCCGAGCAGCGGATCGAGCGCGTCGCCGGGGTCCGTCGGGTCGGCGTCACGGGCATCGGGCCGGCCGGCACCCAGCAGGTGGTCGCCGTCGTCGAGACCGATCCCGCGCAGCGGCGACCCGGCCTCGCGTCGCCGTCGCTGGCGTCCGCGGTGCGCGCCGCCGCCGGGGTCCCCGTGGCGGCGGTGCTCGTCGTGCCCGTGCTGCCGACCGACGTCCGGCACAACTCGAAGGTCGACCGGACCCGGCTGGGCCGGTGGGCGTCGTCCGTGCTCGCGGGTGGGCGGATGGTCCGACCGTGACCGGCGACGTCGCGCGAGGTCGTACGGAGCGGGGCCGCTCGTGAAGGTCCTGGTCACGGGTGCCAGCGGCTTCCTCGGACAGGCGACCGCGGCCGCCGTACGGGACGCCGGGAACGAGGTCCGGACGTTCCAGCGCCGTCCGTCCGGGGTGCCGGGCGTCGCCGACGTGCTCGGGACCGTCACCGACCCGGACGCCCTCGCTCGCGCCGTCG
>NZ_LDQC01000030.1 GCF_001475545.1 Curtobacterium luteum
CGACCACGCCGAGGCCGTCGAGATCGTGTTCGACCCGTCGCAGATCTCGTACCGCGACCTGCTCGAGTTCTTCTTCCAGATCCACGACCCGTCGACGAGGGACCGCCAGGGCAACGACGTCGGCCGCAGCTACCGCTCCGCGATCTTCTTCACCACGGACGAGCAGCGCCAGGTCGCGCTCGACACCATCGCGGACGTCGACGCGTCGGGCATCTGGCCGGGCAGGGTCGTCACCGAGGTCGAGCCCGCGGGCGACTTCTGGGAGGCCGAGGAGGAGCACCAGGACTACCTCGAGAAGCACCCGCACGGGTACACGTGCCACTTCGTGCGGCCGGGTTGGAAGCTCCCGCACCGCGACGAGGCGACCGCCACGGCGTGAGCGGACCCGTTCGACGGCGTGACTGCATGACGGACTGGAGGCGCGGTGCCAGCTGGCACCGCGCCTCCAGTCCGTCCCTGGCCGGCGTCAGCCGCGCGGCACCAGTCGGTCGACGGCCGTCAGCTCCTCGTCCGTGAGCGGCGCGCCGTCGAGCGCCGCGAGCGTGTCGTCCAGCTGCCCGACGCTCGACGCACCGACGAGCGCGGACGTGACAGCCGGCTGCCGGAGCACCCACGTGATCGCGAGCTGTGCGAGCGACTGCCCGCGCGCCGCCGCGATGTCGTTCAGCGCCCGCGCCGTCCGCAGGTAGTCGTCGTCGATCCGGTCGGCGCCGAACCAGCGCCCCTCGGCGGCACGCGACCCGACCGGCACCGACCCGTCGAGGTAGCGGTCCGTCAGGAGCCCGCCGGCGAGCGGCGAGAACACGATCGCCCCCGTGCCGATCCGGGTCAGCTCGTCGAAGAGCCCGCCCTCGGGGGTCCGGTCGAACATGCTGTAGCGCGGCTGGTGGATGAGCAGGTGGACGCCCTCCGCGGCGAGCGCCTCCGACGCGGCTCGGGTCTGCTCGGGGTCGTGGTTGGAGATGCCGGCGTACAGCGCCTTGCCGGAACGGACCGCGGTGACGAGCGCGCTGACGGTCTCCTCGATCGGTGTCGAGGGATCCGGGCGGTGCGAGTAGAAGACGTCGACGTACTCGAGGCCGAGGCGGGTCAGCGACTGGTCGAGCGAGGCGAGCATGTACTTGCGCGAGCCCCAGTTGCCGTACGGACCGGGCCACATGTCGTACCCCGCCTTGGTCGACACGACGAGCTCGTCACGGTACGGGCGGAGGTCGCCGGCGAGGACCCGGCCGAACTGCTCCTCGGCCGCGCCGGCCGGCGGCCCGTAGTTGTTCGCCAGGTCGAAGTGGATGATCCCGCGGTCGAACGCGTGCAGCAGGATGTCGCGCTGCGTCGTCAGGGGGCGGTCGGTCCCGAAGTTGTTCCAGAGCCCGAGGGAGATCCGCGGCAGGAGCAGGCCGCTCCTCCCCACGCGCTCGTAGGGGAGC
Organism: Curtobacterium luteum; assembly: GCF_001475545.1. Taxonomy (GTDB): domain Bacteria; phylum Actinomycetota; class Actinomycetes; order Actinomycetales; family Microbacteriaceae; genus Curtobacterium; species Curtobacterium luteum_A. The sequence continues at coordinate 1,428 of NZ_LDQC01000030.1, forward strand.
TGCTCGTAGCGGTCGTCGGCGGGACGGTGGACATCGTGCATCGTTGCTCGATCCGGATCGGGAGGCAGGAGTGGGGAGCGGCCGTCGGGCCGCCCTCGACGCTACCGCGGGACGACGGTCGGGACGGGTACCTCGCGCTGGACGATGGCGCGTGCGGTGTCCGCGAGGAGCCGCTGCTCCGAGCGCGCGTACGAGCGGAGCACGGCGAACGCCGTGTCCATGTCGACATCGAGCGTGTGCGCGATGAACCCCTTCGCCTGCTCGATCACGATCCGGCTGTGCAGTGCCTGCTGGAGCTGCCGTTCGACGCGCGCGGCGGAGTCCGCGGTCCGCTGCTGCAGGATGCCGATCGTCGCGACGTTGGTGAGCGCCTGCACCGCCGAGGCGTCCGCGTCGTCCAGTCCACCCGGAGCAGAACGGAAGAGGTTCATCGAGCCGAGGGCGGTGCCGGCGACCCGCAGCGGGATCGAGTGCACCGACGCGAACCCGACCCGGTCTGCCGCCGCCGCGAAGCGCGGCCAGCGCCGGTGCATGGAGGCGAGGTCGTCCGCCCGCACCACCGCGCCGTCGACGTGGGCCTCGATGCAGGGACCCTCGCCGTCCTCGAGCTGCAGGAACCCGACGAAGGAACTCCGCTCGTTCGTCGAGACGGCGAGCTCGAGTTCGCCGCGCGGGTCGAGCAGCATGATCGCCGCGGCATCGACGTCGAAGATGGCCATGACGTCGTCGACCAGCGACTGGAGGAGCTCGACGACGTCGTACTCCTCCACGATCGTCGCCGCGGCATCCGCGAAGGCGTCGAGCAACAGTGCATCCCGGTTCTCAGCCATCGTGAGGCGCCTCTTCCTGGGACGGAGGCGTCCACGTCTCGATCGTAGGGGCCATCGACTGTCCGACCGCACAGGAACCGTCCGCCTGCGCAGGGTGGGTGCATCAGCATCTGACGCACTTACGGTGCTTGCCACGGGCAGTCCCGGTGTCGTAGCGTGACCACCAGTCGCCCCGGACCCTGGCAACTGCTTCGATGCACGACGTTCGAGCCAGTCAGGGATGGTCATGATGACGGACGACACCAGCCGCGAGACGACGCCCGAGTCGCCTCCGCGCACACCGGACACCAGCACACCGGAGACCAGCACGCCGAGACCGGCGGGCGAGGCGCCGAGGCGGGCGGACCGGGCGCCCGAACCGACGTACGACGACTTCCTCCGCGCGCCGTGAGCGAGGCGACCACGCGCAGTGCCGTCCGGCTCGATGCCGCCGGCAGCTCCCCGCACGGCGTCGTCGACGAGGTCGGCGCACTGTACGACGGACGCGGCTGGAGCGCCCGCCCGACCGAGCTGCCCTTCACCTACCGGTACACCGCGATCGGTGACACCGACGTGACCCTGCGGCGCTCACGGATCACCGGGTGGATCCGGGGCGCGATCAGTCCCGGGGACGAGTACATCGTCCAGTGGCTCACCGCGGGGCGCGGCGTCCCCGACGTCGTGCTCGACCGGGTCCCGCTCGCCGTGGGCCAGCCGATGCTCTTCCCGTCGAACCGCGACTTCACCTTCGAGTACGAGGACTACGACCAGCGGTTGGTGCACCTGTCACGATCGCTCGTGCACGAGGTCGCCGCCGAACGCTTCCAGGTGATGCCCGTCGCCGACCTCCGCCCGGACCACCTCAGCGCGCTCGACCCGATCGCCGTCCGGCGGTTCCAGGAACAGACCGCGCTCCTCTCGCGAGAGCTCCACAACGGAGTCGGAACGCTCCTCTGGCAGACCCTCACGCGTGAGACCGCTGCCGCGTTCCTGGCGATGTACCCGCCGCGGGTGCCGACGATGCCCCGGGAGGTGCTCGCACCCCGGGCGTTCCGCCTCCGCGTCGCGGTCGAGTACATGCACGAGCACGCGTCGGCACCGGTGCGCGTGTCGGACGTCGCCGCGGCCGCCGGTCTCAGCGTCCGTTCCCTCCAGGAGGGCTTCATGCGGGTGCTCGGGTGCTCGCCGATGCAGTACCTGCTGCGCATCCGCCTCGAGTGCGTCCGGTCGGACCTGCTCATCGCGGATCCCGGGGTGGTGAGCGTCCGGGAGGTCGCCCGGCGGTGGGGGTTCTCGCACCTCGGCCGGTTCGCTGGCTCCTACGCGGCGGAGTTCGGGGAGTACCCGCGCGACACCATCCGGCGCTGACGCGGGGTTCAGTCCACGGTCCGGAGGGCCCGCGCCGTCCGCAGCGCGGCAGCCAGGCGGTTCGCGAACCGCCCGACGACCTCGGCCTCCGCATCGGTCAGCTCGTCGATCACCGCGATCACCGGGTCCTGGACGTGGCGGTACGCCCGGGCCAGCTCGGCCCGCGCCGTGTCCGTGGGCACGACCGCGAGCGCACGGCGGTCGGTCGGGTTCGGGACGCGCTCCACCAGACCGGCACGTGCCAGGCGGTCCACCAGCTTGGTCACACCGGCGGTGGTCAGTCGGAGTGCGCCCGAGAGCATCGTGGGGCTGAGGGAACGTCCTTCGACGTCCGCACGGACGACGTGCTGCAGCGCCAGGGCCTCCGTGGAACGCAACTGCAGTGTCTGCAACGCGAGTTCGTCGGACTCGTGCGCACTGTCGCTGAGCGCCTGGAGACCGTCGAGTGCCTCGGCCCCGGCCGTCGTGCTCGGCCGGGTCGTGACCTGCTGCTCGCGCCCTCGTCGTTCCCCGTCGTCTGCCATGTCGGACCTCCGCTCCCCGTGTCCCGATGCTAACCGCGCACTCTGGACCGTCCTGGGGACGTAGTCAACCGAGGACGATGAACGTCTCCTGCAACGGGCCGCACCCTGTGGCCTCGAGGAGGAGCACCATGTCGAACACGGCACACACCCCCGCACGACACGACACCGTCGTCCGACGCACCTGGAACGAGACCAAGTCCGCCTTCAAGACCACGGAGTTCTGGGTCTGGCTCGTCGTCTCCGCGGCGATCCTCATCGCGTCTGCGGTGGTCGACGACGCGGACGCCGGCCACAGCGGCTTCGGTGCCGACCAGGCGTGGTCCTACGTCGCGCTCGTGACCGTGGCCTACTTCCTCAGCCGCGGCATCGCGAAGGCGGGCGTCCG
>NZ_LDQC01000031.1 GCF_001475545.1 Curtobacterium luteum
ACCGTGCCTCCCGTCCGCCGTCGGTCGTGGTGTGCGCGGGGCGCGAGTCGGCGGCGTTGGTCGCGAATCGTGTCGCTCGACGGCCAGCCGGGCGACACGTTGTGCGACCAGCGCGGAAGTGAGCGGCAAGTCGTGCGACCAAGCGCGCCGCGCCGGAGCCGCTCGAGCCGTGCCGGGCCGCCGCTCGCGCCGAGCCGGGCCGCCTCGTCGCCCCCGCCGAACCGGGGCCTGGCGGCACCACCGCGGCGCTCACTCCGCGATGTTCGCCGTCACCGCGTCGATGTAGGCGGCACGCTCCTCCCTCGAGGCCGGTCGCCCGGGCACGCCCGGCCGCTGCTCCCACGGGAACGGCCCGGCTTCGTGCCGGTACTCGATCCCCATCGCCTCGAGCCGTGCCGTGTGCTCGGCCAGGCGTCCGCGGAACTCCGCGACGTCCCGTGGCCCTGCGACGTCGGCGGACCACAGCGCCTCGGACAGTGCCGCCACCCGGGGGAAGAGCTGGTAGTCGAGCTTCCTGGCGGTGTCGACGTGCTCGGTCCACATGTTGCCCTGGCCCCCGATGACGTGCGCACGTTCGGCGTCGGTCAGCCCCGAGGGCACCGGGTCGAACGCGAAGACGTCGTCGACGGACAGCACGATCGACACCGGGATCGGCTCGGTCGGGAGGTCGCTCTGCCGGTAGTCGAGGTAGGCCTGGTCGTCCGGGGACGAGATGACGTCGTGTCCGCGCTTCGCGGCCGTCCGCGCACCCGTGAGCCCGCGCCACGACAACACGGTGGCGGAGGAGGACAGTGTGCCGCCCTCGAGGATCTCGTCCCAGCCGAAGGCCCGGCGCCCACGGGACCCGACGTGTGCCGCCAGGCGGCCGATGATCCACGCCTGCAGCTGCTCCTCGTCGGCGAGACCGAGCTCCCGCATGCGCTCCTGCGTCCGGGGGTCCTGCTCCCACTGCACCTTCGGGCACTCGTCGCCGCCGATGCCGATGTACGGGCTCGGGAACAGGTCGATGACCTCGTCGAGGACGTCCTGGAAGAACGCGATCGTGGACTCCTCGGCGTTGAGGACGTCGTCGGCGATGCCCCACTCCGTCCAGACCTCGACCGGACGGTCCGGGTGGACGCCGAGCTCGGGGTACGCGGCGAGGGCGGCGCGGACGTGCCCGGGCGTCTCGACCTCGGGCACGACCGTCACGAACCGGTCGGCCGCGTAGGCGACGATCTCGCGGATGTCGTCCTGCGTGTAGTACCCGCCGTGCGGTCGGCCGTCGAACCCCGCGGGACGGAGCACCCCGTCGGCGTCCGCCACGTGCGCGCCGACCTGGGACTCGCGTCGCCACGACCCGACCTCGGTCAGACGCGGGTACTTCCGGATCTCGATGCGCCACCCCTGGTCTTCCGTGAGGTGGAAGTGCAGGCGGTTGATCCGGTGCGCGGCGAGCTGGTCGACGACCCGCATGACCTCGTGCTTCGTCCGGAAGTGCCGGCAGACGTCGAGCATCACGCCCCGCCAGGCGAAGGCGGGAGCGTCCTCGACGACCGTCGCGGGGACCGTCCACGGGCCCGTCCCGACGCGGCCGTGCCGGTACACGTCGGCGGGCAGGGACTGCAGCAGCGCCTGCACGCCGTAGAACACCCCGGCGGCCGAACCACCGACGACCTCGATCCGGTGGGGCGTGACCGTGAGTCGGAAGGCTTCGCTCCGGTCGTCCGGGGCGGTCGAGGGGCCGGTGGGCAGCCCGGCGCGTTCTGCACCACCAGCGACCCGCAGTGCGATGACGTCGGCCCCTTCGTCGAGTTCCGCGTCCCGCACCGGCAGGCCCGTCGAGCCGCGGAGGGTCTGCTGGAGGTACAGTCGCACCGACGCGGTGTCGTCGTCGGCCGCGATGCGGGTCGAGGCGGTGATCGTGAAGGCGCCGGAACCCGCTTCGACGCGGCGCGGGCGGGGGATGAGCATGTCAGGTCCACCATTCCTCAATGGTCTTTCGTAATATGGAGGCTATGGCCGTGGAAGAGACCGTGTCAACGCTCCCGAGCACTGTCGTGGGGACGACCCCCGGTGTGCTGCGGCTGATCAACTCGCGCGCGATCCTCGACGAGCTCTTCCGTGAGGACGCCTCCCGGACGGTCACGGAGTTGAGCCGGACGGTCGGACTCTCGCGCCCGACGGTCGAGGCGGCGCTCGCCGACCTCGTGGACGAGGGGTGGGTGGCCGAGGCCGAGGCCATCGCCACACCGAACAAGGCCGGTCGGCGGGCCAAGCGGTTCGCCGCCGACGCGTCGGCCGGAGCGGTCCTCGGCGTGGACCTCGGACTGCACGGCATCGTCGGGCTCCGGGCGGACCTCCGAGGCGCGACGACCGCCCGGGTCGAGGAGCGCTACGCAGACCTGACCAGCGCCGAGCAGGCCTGGACGAGCGTGCAGGACGTCGTGCAGCGGCTGACGGAGGGCGTCGACCCGGATCGGGTGCTCGCGGCGACGTTCGGTGTCCCGGCGGTCGTGGACCGCTCGGGCGCGATCGACTACACGGTCGCGGTGCCGCAGTGGGTGGAGTCGCGGGTGCCCGGCCGCATCCAGGACCTCTTCCCCGGTGCCGCGACCTTCTTCGACAACGACGCCAAGCTCGCGGCGACCGCCGAGGCGATGTGGGGTCGGTTCCGCGACGTCGACGACGCGCTCTACCTGGTCATGGGTCGGCAGATCGGTGCGTCCTACGTCGTCGGCGGGTCACTGGCGCGCGGTGCGCGCGGCGCCGCGGGCGAGGTGGGTGGCCTCGCGTCGACCGGCTGGCCGTCCGCTCCGGCCCGCCTGGAGGCCCGGATCGCGCCCGGCACGGACCTCGAGTCGGTCTTCACGGCGGCCGGGCACCGTGACGCGGCAGCGGTCGAGGTCGTGCGGGCCTTCGCGGCGGACGTCGTCCCCGGGGTCGTGCAGCTCGTCACGACGCTCGACCCGCAGATCGTCGTCGTCGGGGGAGAGGTCCTGCCCGCCGCGGACGTCTTCGCCGAAGCGCTGCAGGACCTCGTGACGCCCGAGCTGCGGCACCCGGTCGAGGTCGTGCCGTCGACCGTCGGTCGTGACGCGGTGGCACGGGGGGCACTCGCCCGATCCCTGACGCACGTGCGGACCTCCCACATGGGCCTCGGCTGACGCTCAGGTCCCGCGCCGGAGTCTGACAGGCCGCTCAGGGATGATCGGCGGATGACGACTGCCCTGCCCCGCCCCGTGGCTGCCGCTGATCCTGAGATGGGCGGGCTCTCCGGGCTCGTCCTGCAGCTCATCGACGCCCTCGGCGAATGGGGCGTCGCGCTCATGCTCTTCGTCGAGACGGTCTTCCCCCCGATCCCGTCCGAGGTCATCCTGCCGCTCGCCGGGTTCCTCGCCGGAGCGGGGCAGATGAACCTCGTGCTGGTGCTCGTCGCTGCGACGCTCGGGTCCTACCTCGGGGCGCTGGTGCTCTACTGGCTCGGTGCGGTCATCGGCTTCGAGCGGACCGTGCGCCTGCTCGGTCGGCTGCCCCTCGTCGACGAGGACGACTTCCGCAAGGCCGCGGACTGGTTCCACCGGCACGGCAGGAGCGCGGTGTTCTTCGGGCGCTTCGTGCCGATCGTGCGCAGCCTCATCTCGCTGCCCGCGGGGGCGGACCGGATGCACCTCGGCACGTTCTCGGTCTTCACGATCATCGCGAGCGGGATCTGGAACGGCGCGCTCGTCCTGCTCGGAGCGGCGTTCGGGACGCAGTACGACAAGGTCGAGCAGTACACCGAGTGGATCGACCGGGTGCTCTACGTCGCCATCGCCGCCGTCGTGGTGACGTTCGTCGTCCGTCGGATCCGACGAGCCCGCGCCGGACAGGGTGCGCGCGGGCGACGCCGCGCCACCCCGGCCGGCGACTGAACCGAGCGGGACCCGGTTCAGGCCTTCTTCAGGGCCGACTCCTTGTGGGCAGCCTTGTTGCCCGACTTCTCCGACTCGACGATCCAGTACGGGTCGTCGTCCTCCGGCTTGAAGTCCTGACCGTCGAACGTGAAGTCCTTGGTCTTCTTCTCGACCAGCTTGCCGGTCGTCTTGCCCTGCGAGGTGTTCCAGTGCACCTCGTCGCCCTTCGACAGCGCCATCGTGTCCTCCTTGCGCGTGAACGCTCATCCGTTTCGGTCATGCCTACACCGGCCGAACCGCGCGGACACAGGGAAGCACGGGGCATCACGATGTCGTAACGAGACCGCGGGATCGCCCGCGGGCGCGTACCGTACTGGGTGAGTCAACCCGAAGGCAACAGCTGCTCCCGACTCCCGACGGAACGACGTGCACATGACCCTGCTGGACAGCCCTCGGGCGGAGACGGTCCTCGCTGGCCGCTACCGACTCGTCCGGCTCATCGGCACCGGTGGCATGGGTACCGTCTACGAGGCGCGCGACGAGCACACGTACCGGCTCGTCGCCGTGAAGCTGTTCGCGACGCCGGACACCATGACGACCGCCGACCGGGTCCGCCAGGAGCGCGAGATCCGGCTGCTCAGCATGCTCTCGCACCCCGGGCTGATCCCGCTCTACGACGCCGGCACGCACGACTTCGAGGACGGCCCGCACCGCTTCATCGTCATGGAGCTCATCGCCGACACGACCCTGCTCCGCCGCCTCGCCGAGGGCGCGCTGCACAACTACGAGGTGGCCGACCTCGGCGCGCAGCTCGCCGATGCGCTCGCGTACGTGCACTCGCGCGGGATCGTCCACCGGGACGTCAAGCCGGCGAACATCCTCATCAGCGACGAAGGTTCATCGGGGTTCGCACGCACGGTGAAGCTCACCGACTTCGGCGTCGCACACTTCGTCGACGGCTCGCGGCTGACCAACGACGGCACCATCATCGGGACCGCGGCGTACCTCAGCCCGGAGCAGGTCGCCGGCGAGCCGATCGGGTTCGCAACCGACGTCTACTCGCTCGGACTCGTCCTGCTCGAGGCCCTCACCGGCAAGCAGGAGTACTCCGGCACCCTGATCGAGGCCGCCCTCGCCAGACTCCGCCGCGACCCGGAGGTCCCGGACGGCATCGCGTCGGAGTGGCGCGACCTCCTCGAGCGCATGACGGCGCGGGACCCCGAGCGTCGCCCGACCGCGGTGGCCGTCGCGAACGCGCTGCGCGGTGGTTCGACGCAGATCACCGGCCCGGTGCCGCTGGGGCCCGACCGTGAGAAGCACCTGCGGGCGCACAAGCTGCACCGTGCGGCACACCGACACGCCAAGCGGGGCACGTTCGACTTGGTGAAGCGGTGGCGTCGACGGAACGTGCTGCTCGGCGGGTTCGCGGTGTTCGGACTCCTCGCCGCGTGCGGGGCGTCCTACCTGGCGGGCATGCTGCACTGAACCGGGTGCGACCGCGTCTGTGCGCCCTGGCAGGATGGACGGCATGACCGATCAGCGCTGGATCAAGATCTGCGGCCTCTCCACCCCCGAGACGGTGGACGCCGCCGTGGACGCCGGCGCCGACGCGGTCGGGTTCGTGTTCGCCGCCGGCAGCCCTCGCACGGTGACGGCCGACCTCGCCAAGGAACTCGTCGAGCGGGTGCCCGAGGGCATCGACGCCGTCGGGGTGTTCCGCGACCAGCAGATCGACGAGGTCGTCGGCATCGCCTCCGCGGTGGGCCTGACCACGCTCCAGCTGCACGGCGGGGAGTCCGCCTCGGACTTCGCCCGCGCGCGTGACGCCGGCTTCTTCACGATCCGGGCGGTCAGCACCGAGGACTACCTGCGCGAGACGCCCGAGCAGCGTGCCGCGTTCGACCACGACCTCCTGCTGCTCGACGCCGCGGTGCCGGGCAGCGGTCGGCTCGTCGATCCGGCCACGATCGCGGGCAAGGTGGACGAGGCCTGGATCCTCGCGGGCGGGCTCACGCCGGCGAACGTCGTGGCGGCGGTCGAGGCGCTCGACCCGGACGGCGTCGACGTGTCGAGCGGTGTCGAGTCCGAGCGCGGCGTCAAGGACACCGCGAAGATCCGCGCGTTCGTCGAGGCGGTCCGCAGCATCCCCTGACGCCGCGCGCGGCGACCAGGTGGACGGACGGGAGGCCCGTGGCGGACCCGCCACGGGCCTCCCGTCCGTCTCGGCGCGCGTCAGCGCAGGGTCGGGATCAGCTCCGTCAGGAACGCATCGGTGTCCTCCCAGCCCTCCACCGCGTGGCAGGGAACGCCCAGGGCCTTCACCGGGTAGTCGTTGCCCTCGGGGTCGAGGCGGTCACCGACGAACAGCATGTCGTCGAGCGCGATGCCCGTGAGCTCGGCGAGGCGCCGCATGCCGTACGCCTTGTCGATGCCCTTGCGGGTGATGTCGATGCTCGTGGAACCACCCGAGCGGACCTCGAGGTCCGGGAGGCGTTCCTGCACGAGGCGGCGCAGGTGGTCCTTCTTCTCGCCCGTCGGGTCCCACTGCTTCTTCACGTCCACCGGAGCCGCCTGGCCGAGGGCCGAGAACGTGATCTGCGAGCCGCGGTCCTCGAGGATGTCACCCCAGGTCTGTTCCTCCCAGTACCCGGCCTGCTTCGCCTGCTCCTCGACGGCGGCGAGGGCGCGGGCCTTCTGGTCGTCCGTGAGGTCCTCGGCGTACTGCAGGGCCCAGTCGTCGTCGTGCCAGCGGTAGTACCGGGTGCCGCACGTCGGCAGGAGGTGGAGGTCGTCGAGCGTCAGGCCGTCGCGGTGCCGGAGCGGCGTGACGAGCTGCTGCTCGAACTGGTGGAAGTTGCCCCCGGAGATCACGGCGACCGGCACGACCTCGAGCAGGGAGGCGAAGGTCTCGAGCATGCGGGGGTCGAGCGGCGACTTCGACGGGGCGAGGGTGTCGTCCAGGTCGAAGGCGACGAGGCGGGGCGTGGTCATGGCACCGATCCTGCCAGAGCCGAACCGGACGAACGGTCCGTGCGGGGAGCGGTGCGGTTCCGATGCGGAGCACCGCGACGGCGGCGCGGAGGCTGCCGCGTCGGCGGCGCGAGGGCTGCCGCGTCGGCGACGCGAGGGCTGCCGCGTCAGGCCCGGTGCGTCGCGGGCACGCGGTCGCGCGCGTAGGTGATGTCCGTGTAGCCGTGCGGCGCCGGGTTGCCGTCCTCGTCGAGGTTGACGAAGACGACCTCGTCGATGGTCAGGATGCTGCGGTGCGTGAAGAGGTTCCGCGCCTCGGCCCGCATCGTGAGTGAGGTCCGGCCGAAGCGGGTGGCGACGAGACCGATCTCGACGATGTCGCCCTCGCGCGCGGACGACACGAAGACGATCTCGGACATGTACTTCGTCACGACCTTGCCGTTGCCGAGCTGGATGATCGCGTAGACTGCGGCCTCCTCGTCGATCCAGCGCAGGAGGCTGCCGCCGAACAGCGTGCCGTTGGCGTTGAGGTCCTCGGGGCGGACCCACTTGCGGGTGTAGAAGTTCATCTCGTTCTGCATGTCCGTACATGCTACGACGACCGGGCCCCGTCGGGACCCGGCCGTCGGTGTGACCCGCTGCGGACTACTCCTTGACGAGGACGACCTCGTCGAGCGGCAGACGCGTGCGCGGCGCGACCTCGCGCTCGGCAGCCTTGTCGTCGAGCTGCGACGGGTCGGCGACGGTCCCGATCGCCGTCACGGTGTAGGGCAGGAAGCGCTCCGGCAGGTCGAACGCGGCGCGGAGGCCCGCTGCGTCGATGCCCGCCATCTGGTGCACGTGCAGGCCCTCGGCGTGCGCCTGCACGGTCAGCGCGGCGAGCGACTGGCCGAGGTCGTACTGCGCGAACGGGCGCTCCTCGCCGTCCTCGGTCACGGTCTCGAGCACGCCGACGACGAGGGCGCTGGCACGGAACGCCCACGCGGCGTTGAAGCCGAGCAGGTTCTCGTTGATCTTCCGGAACGTCTCGGTGCCACGGCGGCCTGCGATGAAGCGACGCGGCTGGTGGTTCATCGCCGAGGCCGCCCAGCGTGCGGCCTCGAGGACCGCGTCGAAGGCGGCGTCGTCGATGGTCGCGGTCTCGTCGTAGGAACGCGGGCTCCACCGCTCCTCGAGGAGCGGCACGAGGGGCTGGCTGGAGTCGGTCGAGCGGGTGAGCGTCTGCGAGGTCATGGTGCCCTCAACGGTATTCGATGCGTTCGCATTTCCGGGCTGAACGACGTCACATGAAGCCGAGGTGCCAGGATGGACGGGATGGGTGGCGTCTTGACCGGGTTCGCGATCATCGGCGCGATCATCGCCGCCGGGTACATCGTGGGGCGCACCGGCCTGCTCGGTCCGCACGCCCAGTTCGTGATGAGCCGGCTTGCGTTCTTCGTGCTCATGCCGTGCCTGCTGTTCCACACCATCGCGACGGCCGACATCGCCGCCCTGCTCTCGCCGGTGCTCTGGGTGTCCCTCCTCAGCGCGCTCGTGGTGGCGCTCGGAGCGGCGATCGTGTTCCGCGTGGTGCTCCGGCGGCCCCTCACGACGACGACGGTGGGCGCCCTGGCGTCGAGTTACGTCAACGCGAACAACATCGGCCTGCCGGTCGCCGTGTACGTCCTCGGTCAGGCCACCGCCGTCGTCCCGGTGATCCTGCTGCAGCTCATCGTCCTCGCGCCCATCGCCCTGACGGTCCTCGACACCGCGACCGCCGGCTCGGGCAGCCTCGGGCGCCGGATCGCCGGGCCGTTCCGGAACCCGATCATCATCGCCTCGCTCGTCGGGCTGGTGTTCAGTGCGCTGCGCGTCGAGCTGCCCGCGCCCGTGCTCGAGCCGTTCTCGCTCGTCGGGGCCGCGGCGGTGCCCGTGGTGCTGCTGTCGTTCGGGATGAGCCTGCACGGGGCCACACCGCTGCGTGACCCGGCGATCCGGACCGACGTCGTCGTGGCGTCCGCGATCAAGCTCGTGGTGATGCCGGCGGTGGCGTTCGTGCTCGCCCGGTTCGTGTTCGGAGTCGGCGCGCAGGACGTCTTCGTCCTCACCACGCTCGGTGCGCTGCCGTCGGCGCAGAACGTCTTCAACTACGCGCAGCGCTACGGCGCCGCCGTGCCGGTGGCGCGGGACGTCGTGCTCGTCTCGACCGTCGGGTCGGTGCCGGTGCTCGTGGCGATCGCGGCACTGCTGCACCCGTAGCGCGCTGCCCGGCGTGACCCGTCGACGGCCTGGAGGCGCGGGTCGGGCCCGCACCGTGCCTCCAGGCCGGCGCTGGGTCGCCAACGGGTGGGCGCTCGCGACGCGCTCGGTGCGCGCGAGCGGACGGGCGCTCGCGACGCCGCGGGCGTTCGCGACGCCGAGTGCGCTCGCGACGCCGCGAGCGTCAGAAGATCATCGGGCGGTCGTCGTCGAGCGAGGTGTCGAGGTCGAGGTCGACCGTCACGGGCACGTGGTCGCTCGGGGCGTCGCCCTTCCGCTCGTTGCGGTGGATCGCGGCGTCGGTGACGACGTCCGCGAACGCCTGCGAGCCGAGGACGAAGTCGATGCGCATGCCCTCGTTGCGCGGGAAGCGGAGGGACTTGTAGTCCCAGTAGGTGTAGCCGTCGGGGACGATCGGGCGGACCACGTCCTGCAGCCCCCGCTCCTCGAACGCCCGGAACGCCGCGCGTTCCGGCTCGCTGACGTGGGTCGCCCCCTCGAACACCGCCATGTCCCAGACGTCCTGGTCGAGCGGCGCCACGTTCCAGTCGCCCATCAGTGCGAGCGGCAGCTGCGGGTCCTCGGTGAGCCACTCCGACGTGCGGTCGGCGAGCTGGGCCAGCCAGTCGAGCTTGTACGTGTAGTGCGGATCGCCGAGTTCACGGCCGTTCGGCACGTAGAGGCTCCAGAGCCGGACACCGTCGACCGTCACGCCGATCGCTCGGGCCTCGACCGGGAGGTCCGGCCCCTCGTGCCCCTTGAGGAAGCCCGGCTGGCCGGGGAAGTCCCGTGTGACGTCCTCCATCGGCAGCCGGCTGGCGAAGGCGACGCCGTTCCACTGGTTCAGCCCGTGCGCCTCGACCTGGTAGCCGGCGGCTTCGAACGCCTCGGTCGGGAACTGCTCGGGCTTGCACTTGATCTCCTGCATGCCGAGGACGTCGACGTCCTCGCGGACCAGCCAGTCGACGATCCGCCCCACTCGGGTCCGGACGGAGTTCACGTTCCAGGTCGCCACGCGCATGGGTCCGAACCTACCGGTCCCTCCCCGGTGGGATGGTGTTCGCTGGGGTGCACCACCGGATCAGATCGGAGACCCTCATGGCATCGACCACGAACCGCGTCGACGGGACCACCACCGGGACCACGACGACGCAGGTGACCACCAAGGGCAAGACCCTCATCGACGACGCCGTCGTGGCGAAGGTCGCCGGCATCGCCGCCCGCGACGTCCCCGGCGTGCACGCCTTGGGCGGCAACGCAGCTCGCGCGTTCGGGGCGATCCGGGACGCCATCGGGTCGAGCGACCTCGGGCAGGGCGTCCGCGTCGAGGTGGGCGAGACGCAGGCGGCGGTCGACGTCACGATCGTCGTCGAGTACCCGGTGCCGATGATGGAGGTCGCCTCCGCGGTCCGCGCGGCCGTGACCACCGCGGTCACCGACCTCGTCGGGCTCGAGGTCACCGAGGTCAACGTCGCGATCAACGACGTCGAGATCCCGGGGCTGCCGGCCGCGACCGAGGACTCCGAGGGTCGCGTGCGATGAACGGCACCGTCGTCGGGGCTGGCGTCGGAGCGGTCCTCGCGATCGTCGCCGTGACGCTCGGCTTCTGGGCGTTCGTCGTCGTCGCCGTCTTCATGCTCGTCGGCGCCCTCGTCGGCCGGATCGTCAGCGGTGACCTCGACGTGCGGCGACTCGTCGACGTGCTGCGCGGACGCCGGAGCTCGTCGTGAGCGCCGCCGTCGTGGCCGGTGGTCCCGGCAGCGGCGGCATCGTGCCCGGGTGGGACCGCATCGGTCCCGCCGCGATCGTCCACACCGCGCAGGCGGTCGCCTCCGAAGCGCTCCGCGCGCCGTTCCGGGAGGTCCGTGCCCGGGTCGCCGACGACGGGCACGGCTCGCTCGCGGTCGAGATCACAGCCCCGCTCGTCGTGCCCGCGCTGGGTACCGGGAACGTCCCTTCCGAGCCGGTGCTCCGCTCCGCTCATCGCGCTCGCGGCACGATCGCCGAGCGGCTGCACGCGATCACCGGGCGGCAGGTCGACCGTGTGGACGTGACGTACGCATCGTCGGTCGTCGACGTGCCGAGGAGGGTGCGGTGAGCGCCGCGCCGGGCGCTGACCCGAACCGTGGGACCGACGACCCGTCTCCGGAGATCGAGCGGGTGTACCGACGGGTCCTCCGCCGCGAGACCTCGGCGTCGCGCTCGGGCACCGTCGTCGTCGCGATGCTGCTCACCGTCCTGCTCGCCGCTGCGGTCGTGTTCGCGGCCGCCGTCGTCCTCCTCGGTCAGCGCGTCCTCGGCGTCGATCCCCGAGCGGTCGTCGACACGGCGGTGCGGGCCCCTGCCGGTCTCGACACGACCGTCGTGGTGACCATCGGCGCGATCGTTGCCGTCGTCGGGTTGGTCTTCCTGCTCCGCGGACTCCTGCCGCAGCGACGGCCCCGGCACACCCTGCCGTCCGATCGGCTCGCGGTGGTCGTCGACGACGAGGTGCTCGCGTCCGCCGCTGCCCGTGCGGCCCGTTCCGCCACCCGTCTCGGCCCGGACGCGGCCGTCGGCACCGTGGGCCGCCGGACGGTCGACGTGGTGCTGCGCCCTGCCGCCGGCGTCGACGTGCCCGTGATCGACGCCACCGAGGCCGTGCAGCGGGAGCTCGACGCCGTCGCGGCCCAGCCCACGGTGACGCCGCACGTCCGCGTGCAACCGACCGGGAGGGTGGACGGGTGAACGCCACGAACCGCGTCGTCGGACGAATCGCCCTCGTCCTCGTCGGGCTCGTGCTGCTCCTCGCGGGCGCCGGAGCCGTCCTGGTGCAGACCGTCCCGGTCGCCGCCGGGGTCTGGCACGACCTCGCACGACCGGGCCTGGCCGACCTCGGTGCGCGAGCCACTCAGGACGCATCGCTCGTCGCGTGGACGGCGGTCCTCGGTTCCGCGGTCGTGGTCGGGGTGCTCGCCCTCGTGGTGCTCAGCACGCTCGGTGGTGGCCGGACGGGCACGGTCGTGCAGGACGACGGCGCCGCCGACCCTGGTGCGGACGGTGTCGCGGGTTCGGTCCGGATCGAGGCCGCAGCAGTGCAGCACGCGCTCTCGTCGGCGATCGGCGGCCTGCCGCAGGTGGCTTCGCTCGCCGTGGACGTCTACCGGGTGCGCGGTCGTCGTGCCGTCCGGATCAAGGTGCGTCCCCGTCGCGGGGCCGGGCCGCGTGAGGTCACCGAGCGGGTCGAGGGGATCGTGGCGGACCTCGACACGCTGCTCGGCGAGCAGCTGCCGGTCCTGCTCGAGATCGCCCGCGGGGGCGCCGGGTCAGGGAAGCCGGACCGCGTGCACTGAGGAGCGGTGCGGAGCGGTCCGGCGCGGGGGCCGGCGCAGGTGCGGCGTCGGTGCCGGCGCGGATTGCTGGCGCACAACCAAAGGCACTTCGAACCGCGGATGCGCGCGGTTCGAAGTGCCTTTGCTTGTGCGAGCGCGCGATTGCGAGCGCGAGTGCGAGCACGCGAATGCGAATGCGAACGCGAGCGCGCGAATGCGAACGCGAGCGCGCGAACGCGAACGCGAACGCGAACGCGTCGCGGCGGGCCCGCGGTGCTAGATGCCGACGCCGCGGGCGCGGAGGAACGGCACGGGGTCGATCGTGGCGCCGCCCGTGTGGACCTCGATGTGCGAGTGGCAGCCGGTCGAGTTCCCCGTGGAGCCCACGAGTGCGATGAGCTGCCCGGCCGAGACCCGCTGCCCGGGCGACACCCGGAAGCCGCCGTTCACGATGTGGCCGTACGCGGTCGTGATCCCGCCGGCGTGGGCGATCCGCACGTAGTTGCCGTAGCCGCCGTACCAGCCGACGTACTCGACCGTCCCGGCAGCCGCCGCCACGATGGCCGACGAGCACGGGCTGCCGAGGTCGACGCCGTCGTGGAAGATGACGCCGCCGTGGATCGGGTGCACACGGTAGCCGTACGGACTCGTGATGCCACCGCTCGCCGGGCGGACCCAGCCGGTGCCCGAGCCTGATCCGACCGAGCCACCGGAGGACCCACCGCTCGAGCTGCCCGAGGAACCAGAGCCGCCACCGGACGAGCCGCCGCCGCTGTTCGCCGCGGCGGCCGCAGCTGCGGCGGCAGCGGCGGCACGGGCGGCGGCTTCACGCGCCGCCTTCTCCTCCGCCGCCTTGCGGATCGCCTCGCCCTTCGCGAACTCCTTCTCGGACCGGACGCGACCCGACGTCAGGGTCGCGAGCTGGGCGTCGAGTCGGGCCTTGTTCGACTGCTGCTCGTCGTACGCCGCCTGGACCTTGTCGGACGCGGCCTGCGCGACGTCCATCCGCTCCTGCGCCTCGTCCGCGAGTTCGTCGAGCTTCTTGGCCGCGCGGTCGGCCTGCGCGGTGAGGGACCTCGCGACCGAGGCGTCCGCGGAGGCAGCGGCCTCGACGCGTTCGGCCTGCTCGGACAGCTTGCTGAGCGCGCCGAGGTTGTAGAGGAGGTCGGAAGCGTCCTCGCTGCTCCCGACCACGGACGCGGTGACGTCCGCGCCGCCGGAGCGTGCCATCTGCGCGGCGAGCTGGCCGGCCTGCGCTGCGCTCTGCTCGGCGGTCTCGGCGTGCTCGTCGGCTTCGGCGCGGAGCCGCCGTTCCGTCTCGGCCTGTCGTTGCGCCGCGGACTGCGCCTTCGCGAACTCGTCACCGAGGCGCTGCGCCTCGGCCTGGGCTTCCTCGAGGTCGTCGGACAGGCCGTCGATGATGCCGCGGATCTTCGTGATCTGCGTCTGCTTCTCGGACTCCTTGCCGCGGGCTGCGAGGACGTCGTCCCATGACGGGTACGTCTTCGCCTGCGCCACCGGGGCGTCCAGCACGACCGAGCCGACGAGTCCCGCGAGCGCCAGACCGGTGACGGCGAGGCGGAGCGGGAGGGCCGGGCGGCGGGGTCTGTGGCTGGTGGCGCGGGTCACAGGGGGAAGCCTATACATCCGTACAGGCAGATCGGGTCGCGGGCGCGCCGCTGTGGACGGAACACCGCAGGACGGGGCGGAGCTCAGAAGCCCCGGTCGCGCAGGGTCTGCTCGGCGCTCTGCACCACCCGCTCGCGGAGGACGGCCGCGCCGGCGGTCCCCGCGTAGTCGTAGACGTCGAAGCCCGTGCAGTGCGTGATCGACGCCGGAGCGCCGAGCGAGTCCTCCACGGCCCGGGTCCACACGTCCCCGGAGCCGATGACCACGAACGTCGGCCTGGCCCCGCGGTAGGCGCCCAGGTCGACCAGCCACGGGTAGGTGTCGAACGT
Source organism: Curtobacterium luteum (assembly GCF_001475545.1). Taxonomy (GTDB): domain Bacteria; phylum Actinomycetota; class Actinomycetes; order Actinomycetales; family Microbacteriaceae; genus Curtobacterium; species Curtobacterium luteum_A. Next base: position 14,353 of record NZ_LDQC01000031.1, read on the forward strand.
GTCGCGGACCTGCAGCAGCTCGACGTTCGGCGCCGCGTAGGTCGCGAGCGGCCGCACGGTCCAGAACTGTCCGACCCCGGTGACGTCGCGGCCGCCGGCCCAGCGGTCGAGGCAGCCGGCGGCCGAGTAGCGGGCCTCCGCCACGGCCCGGACGGTCCCCGGGGCGGTCGCGACCCCCGCGACGAGGACGGCCGCCGCACCGATCGCGAGCACCGTACGGACCGCCCGCGACGGTCGGTGGACCCGGGTCGCGCGGACTGCTGTCCGGGCGAGTTCGGCGACCGCGATGAACGCCAGGAGCGGTGCGGTCACGATCGGCTCGAGGTACCGCGGGGTCTCGGACCCGGCGACCACGACCCCGACGGACACCGCGACCACGGTCACGAGCGGCAGCACCGTGGCGGCGAGCACCGTCCGGGAGGTCCGGACCCGCCACGCCCAGACGGTGCCGCCGACCGCGAGCAGCACCCCGACGAAGAGCAGCAGGAGTCCGGCGTCGCCCGCCGCGGTCGCGGCCCGGTCGTCGGTGAGCTGCGCGAAGAACGCGAGCGTGCTGCCCGCCTGCGAGGGGTGCACGTACGTCGACGGGTCGAGCGACACGAACCGGCGCAGCGGGATCCGCACGAGGTACCCGACCACGGAGCCGACGACCAGCACCCCGCCGAGCAGGCCGGCCGGCCGCCACGGCACCCGGCGTGCGAGTGCGAGCAGCCCGAGCGTCACGACGACCGGGCCGGCCGACCACGGGACGTACAGCGGGTTCGACGCGGTCGTCAGCGCCGCGACGAGGCCGAGCGTGACGAGGACCGCCACGGACGCCCGTCCGGTCCGCACTGCTCGGAGCACGAGCACCGCGGTGCCGAGCATCGCCAGGACGGCGCCGTAGTAGTAGGTGGTCGTCAGGAGCAGGGACGCGAGTTCGAGCGACGTCGCCGTCGCGGTCGACTCGGTGAGGACGAGCGCCGTGACGAACGCGAGCGCCAGCCCCGACACCGCGATCCGCGCCGGGCGTCCGGCCGAGGGCATGAGCTCGTTCGCCGCAGCGCGGAGCAGCGCGTACACGGCGAGGAGCACGAGCACGCCGTTGAGCGCGAGCGCCTGCTGCGGGGTCGCCGTCACCACCGAGCAGAGCAGGTAGACCGGCAGCTCGGGGAAGAAGAACAGCGCGGGGGACATCGCCCACTCGAACGGTTGACCGGCGTCGAGCGAGCGCCGGACCAACGGGAGGAGCACCGAGTCGCCGTCGTACCAGAGCAGCGCGACCCGCGGGGTGGCGACGACGTGGCGCAACGCGATGACGGACAGGGCCAGCGCGACCAGGGCGCCCAGTGCCTCCCGGCCGACCGCGACCCACCTGCCGCCGCTCGCCGCCCGCGCCCCCTCGACGGCTGGCGACGGTGCGGAGCGGGACATGCTCCGGAGCGTACCGAGCGCGCCTCGGTGCGCGCCGCCCAGGTGGACAGCAGCGCCCGACCACCCCGACCGGCTACTCTGGTGCGCTGTGACTGACGTGCGCGCCCAGCTGATCGACCACATCACGGCCGATGCCGTGTTCCACGGCGACTTCACCCTGACCAGCGGGAAGCAGGCGTCGTACTACATCGACCTGCGGAAGGTGAGCCTCGACCACCGCGTCGCACCCCTCATCGGACAGGTGATGACCGACCTCATCGCCGAGGTGCCGGACGTCGCCGCCGTCGGTGGCCTCACGATGGGCGCCGACCCGATCGCGAGCGCCGTGCTGCACCAGGCCGCCGCCCGCGGCCTCACCTACGACGCGTTCGTCGTCCGCAAGGAGCCGAAGGACCACGGTCGCGGCCGCCAGGTCGAGGGCCCCGACGTCCGCGGGAAGCGCGTCATCGTGCTCGAGGACACCTCCACGACGGGCGGCTCGCCGCTCAAGGCGGCCGAGGCGCTCGAGCGCGAGGGTGCGATCATCGCCGCGGTGGCCGTCGTGGTCGACCGCGACACCGGCGCCAAGGAGAAGATCGAGGCCGCCGGGTACCCCTACTACGCCGCCATCGGGTTGGCCGACCTGGGGTTGTCCGCGTGACCGGGGAGCGTCCGGACGACGCGCGACGCCCCGAGGACACCGCCGGCCCCGCAGACGGGGACGACGGCCTGGAGGCACGGCGTGCGTCGGACACGGACGCTCCGTTCCACGGTCTCCGCAGTGCCGCGGACATCTTCGGCGCTCCCCGCTCGGCCGACGAGTGGCCGTCCCGACGGGAGCGTCGCGAGGCCATCAAGGCCGCGCAGGAGACCGGTGCGCCGCTGCCCGAGCCGTTCACGGCGCCCGCGGAGGACTCCTCCGACGCGGAGACGACCCAGGCCGACGAGGGAGCGGACACGACTCCGGCCGACGAGGGAGCGGACGGCACCGAGGACGACGCACCCACTCAGGCGATCTCGATGCCCGAGGAGCTCCGGGCGCCCTCGCAGCAGGCGCACCCGAGTTCGATCCAGCTCCCGACCGCGCAGACGAACCGGGACGCCCGCGCCGCCGAGGCGCGTGCGCTCGACGAGGAACGCCGCCGGACCGACCCCACCGGGACCGGCCGCGACGACGTCGACTGGCTCGGCCGTGCGACCGGCACCGGGACGGGGGCGGTGACCGTCGGCGAGCCGATGGCCCGCCAGCCGATCGGTGTCGAGGACGCGCTGCCCTCCGCCGACGAACCGCCGAGCTTCACCGACCTGCTGCGGGTGCAGCCGGGCCCTGACGACGGGGCTCCCGGGCCGGACCGCCCCTTCGACTGGGCCGTGCACGACGACGAGACGGGCGAGGTCCCCACGACGCTGACGTCCGAGGCGTACGACACGACCGCGTTCGACACGACCGGGCTCGCCACCGGGTCCTGGACGCTCGCGGACGAGGCCGAGGAGGAGGACGAGGTCGTCACGGGCGAGGTCCCCACCGCCGGGGCCGGGTTCCCGGCCGCTGCTGGGGGCGTTGCTGCAGGGGCTGCTGCCGGGGCGGTGGCCTCCGAGGCGCTGGCCGCCGCGCCGACGGAGACCGAGCCGGACGCCCCGACGACGCGACTGTCCGTACCGGACGCGGCCACGGGCCTCCCGGTCGAACCGACGCGGCCGGGCACCCCGACCGGGCCGTCGCCTGCCGAGCCCGCGCCCGCACCTGCCGAGTCCGCGCCCGCACCTGCCGAGTCCGGGCCAGCACGGTCCGCCCCGACCAGCTGGTCGCTCTCCGACGACGCCGAGGAGACCCCGACCGTCGCCTTCGAGCCGCCGCGCTCCGCGACCGCGACGCCGTGGTGGTCCGAGCCGGACGACGCCGTGCCGCCGACCGCCGCCCCGCCGCTGGTGGAGCCGACGCCGGAGTCGTACCCGGCACACCTCCCGCCCGCGGTCGGGCAGGACTTCGACGGGCTCCTGTCCGCCCCGGAGGACCGACCGGATCCCGAGCCGGTCGCGACCACCGCGCCTGCTGCCGGAGCAGTGCGGCCGGAGGACATCGACCAGTCCGAGTGGACCGACCGCGAGACGAGCGACACGAGCGCGATCAAGGACCTCTTCGGGACCGCCGCCGTCGACCAGCTCGGCACGACGGGCTACGACCCGCACGACACGGGCACGGCGATGATGCCGGCGGTGCAGTCGTCTGCGACCACGGGTGCGTCGGCCGCCCGCACACCGGGTGCCCCGACCCCGTCGCCGTCGCAGCAGGGGATCATCAACCAGCAGTTCGCGAAGCTGCAGGGCGAGGGCACGCGCGGCAAGCAGCTCCTCATCGGCGGCGCGGTCGTCCTCATCGTCGTGCTGCTCGTCCTCGTGTTCCTCTTCGCGAGGTGGATCATGGGCAACACGGTCGCCGACCACCTCGTGCCGCCCACGAAGTCGCCGACCGCCGCTGCGCAATCCGCGTCGCCGTCGACCACGCCCTCGGCCCCGGCTGCAGCGTCCGACCCCGCGGAGGCGGCCCCCGGGCTGCAGTTCGCCACCACGCCCGCTGCGCCCGGCGAGCACGCGTGGACCGACCTCGCAGGCGGGGAGTGCCTCTCGCCGTTCACGAACGCGTGGGCGCAGACCTTCACGGTCGTCGACTGCGCGGCACCGCACGCAGCGCAGCTCACCGCGCGGCTGCCCGTCCAGGCGGACGCCTACCCGGGGGCGGACGCACTCGCGGCGCAGGCCGGAGAGCAGTGCCAGACCTCGACGGCGTTGGACACGGCCGCGGCCGGCTCGGTCGGGGACGTGCAGGTCCAGGGGACCTACGCGCCCGACGAGTCCTCGTGGCAGCAGGGCGACACGTTCATCTCGTGCTTCGTCACGCGGTCGTCGGGGCAGGAGCTCACGGGGTCGCTCGCGCCGACGGCGTAGGTCGAGGCGGCGACGCGTACCGGGCCATCCGGCCACGGCCGCGCGCCGGTGGTGCGTGCGGGGCGGGGAGCGCGTGCGGACGTGAACGCGGACGCGGGCCCGAACGCGGGATGCCGTCGTCGTCGAACGACCGTTCCGACGTCGTGCGACAGCGAGGGTGTCGTTCCATGCTGGCGCCTGGTACTCGCGGGCGCAACGAACGACGTCGCCGTCGTCGTACGACAGCGAGGGTGTCGCTGCATGCTGGCGCCTGGTGCTCGCGGGCGCAACGAACGACGTCGCCGTCGTCGTACGACAGCGGCGACGTCGTTCTGCGGCGGCCCGGCGCGGGCGGCGGTGCGGGCGGCGGCAGCCGGGGCCGACTCAGCTCGCCGCGTGCACCTTCGCGGACGCGTCCGACAGGGTGCGCAGCTCCTCGGCGCTGAGCTCGAGCTCCGCAGATGCGAGCAGTGCCGGCAGCTGGTCGGTGTTCCGCGCGCTGGCGATCGGCGCGACCACGTCGGGCTGTGCCTGGAGCCACGCCAGGGCCACGGTCGCGATCTCCACGTGGTGCTCCCGGGAGATCGTGTCGAGGGCATCGACGACCGCGAGGCCCTCGTCCGAGAAGTAGCCCGACACCTGCCCCTCGCGGTCCTTCCCGGCGAAGTCCTCCTGCGTGCGGTACTTCCCGGTGAGGAACCCCGCGGCGAGGGCGAAGTACGGCACCACCCCGAGGTGCTCGGCGGCGGCGAGCGGCGCGATGTCCGACTCGTACGGCTCCCGCGTCACCAGGTTGTAGTGCGGCTGGATCGCGACCGGCTTCGCGAGCCCGTTCTCGTCCGCGATCCGGATCCACTCCTCGGCGCGCTCCCGCGAGTAGTTCGAGATCGCGGTGTACCGGACGAGGCCCTCGCGGACGAGCTGGTCGAACGACCGCACGGTCTCCTCGAGCGGGGTCGACTCGTCGTCGAAGTGCGCGTAGTACAGGTCGATCCGATCGGTGCCGAGCCGCTCGAGGCTGGCGCGGGCAGCCGCAGCGACGTTCGACGCCGAGAGGCCCTGGAACTCCGGGTGCTGCGACACCTTGGTCGCGATGACGACGTCGTCGCGCTTGCCCGAGGCGCGGAGCCACGACCCGATGACCCGCTCGGACTCCCCGCCGCTGTTGCCGGGCGCCCACGCGGAGTAGACGTCGGCGGAGTCCACGAAGTCGCCGCCGGCGCCCGCGTACGTGTCGAGGACCCGGTGCGAGGTCTGCTCGTCGGCCGTCCAGCCGAACACGTTGCCGCCGAGGGCGAGGGGGAACACGGTGAGGTCGCTGGTACCGATGCGGGGCATGGTGGTCCTTTCGTGGTCGGGACGCCGCGGCGACGACGACGGCCGCGACCCTCCCACGCTATGCCCGGCTCCCTGTCGCCCGACCAGAGGCTTCGCGGTGTTGCATGAGGGGATGCCCACGCTGACCGACCACCTCACCGACCCCCGCTCCTCCGTGCGCCTCCGCGCCGTGATGGCGGCCGGGACCACGGCGGACCCGGACGACCTCGACGTCCTCCTGGAGCAGTGTGCGGTCGACCCCGACCTGCAGGTCCGCGAGGCCCTGACCTGGTCGCTCGTCCGGCTGCCCGCGGACCTCGTCGTGCCGCGGCTCGTGTCCGAGCTCGACCGTCCGGAGGCCCAGGCGCGGTCGCAGGCACTGCACACCCTCTCGAAGATCCGCGACGGGTCCGTGTACCCCGAGGTCGCCGAGCGCATCGGCGACGACGACCCCGGTGTCCGACGGACCGCCTGGCGTGCCGCCGCCGTGCTGGCACCGGACGAGGAGCGTCCTGCCCTGGCTCGACGCCTCGCCCTCGAGCTCGGCGAGGGTGACCGCGACCGTCGTCTGGCCCTCAGTCGGGCCTTGGTGTCCCTCGGCGAGGACGTCGTCGCGCCGGTCCTCGCGGACGCCGCCGCGCGCCGCGGCGAGCCGGTGCGCGAGCACGTCGCCGAGACCGAGCGGCTGCTCCACGACCCGGACGCTGCGTCCTCGCTCGCGCTGGAGCGCGCACGACGCGAGATGGCGCTGGGACGCAGCAAGCGCGCCTCGGGCTGACCCGACCTGCGGCGAGTGCGGCCCCCGTCGACGCGACCGGACGACGGCCTGGAGGCGCGAGGCGGCGCCGCCACGCGCCTCCAGGCCGTCCGCGCCAGCGCTGGGCGGGTGACGGAACCTGCGGATTCGGCATCTCGAAACCCCCGGATCGGCTTGCGTGTCGGGAGCGACACCGGCCAGGGTGGGTGTCGAAGGGGAGTAGCTCCCAGCGCGTGCATCGACACACTGGCCATCACGATGATCGGCCCGGTGCACCACCTGCCGGTCCCACCCGGCGGGCGAGCGAGACCTTCGGCCGTTCTGTCGTGCCGAAGCGCTCCCCACCCCTGCGCGATCGGTGCGGCCCGACCAAGGGACCACCCTGTGATCGACACCTCACCCGTCCGCGTCGTCGACGCCGACGCACCGCCCGCCCGCATGGGCCGCAGCGCCTGGGGGCGCGTCGCGATCTGCATCGTGATCGCGCTGCCCGCCGTGGTCTTCCGGCTGACCGGCTCCGCACCGAACCCCGTCGTCGACCTGCTCGTCTTCGGCGGTGCGGTCGTCGCAGCGTCGTTCCTGCTCGCGTGGGCCGCCGAGGCCGCGCAGAAGGACATCGCAGGCGCGCTCGCCATCGCGATCCTCGCGCTCATCGCCGTGCTGCCCGAGTACGCCGTCGACCTGTTCTACGCGTTCCGCTCCGGCTCCGATCCCGCGTTCGAGCAGTTCGCCGCCGCCAACATGACCGGGTCGAACCGGCTGCTGCTCGGCTTCGGCTGGCCACTCGTCGTGATCGTCTCGCTCCTCGTCGCCCGGCGGTACGTGCGCGCGGGCTCGTTGCCTGCCTCGGCCACGCGGGTGCTGCAGCTGGAGCAGTCGTCCCGGCTCGACATCGGCTTCCTCGCGCTCCTGGCGATCGTGGCGTTCCTCATCCCGCTGTTCGGATCGATCCCGCTGTGGTACGGGTTCGTGCTCCTCGCCGCCTTCGTCGCCTACCTGTGGCGCGCGTCGAAGGTCGCCGACGGTGACGGCGACGACGAGGAGATGGTCGGCATGGCGGGCAACATCGCCTCGATGCCGCAGCGTGCGCGCCGGTGGACCATCGTCGCGCTGTTCGTCGTGGCCGCGGCCGTCATCCTGTCGTCGGCGGAGCCGTTCGCCGAGGCGCTGGTGTCCTCCGGGAGCGCGCTCGGCATCGACAGCTACTTCCTCGTCCAGTGGCTCGCCCCGCTCGCGACCGAGGCGCCCGAGTTCATCGTCGCCGCGCTCTTCGCCCTGCGCGGGATGGGCGGCGCGGCGATCGGGACGCTCATCGCCTCGAAGGTGAACCAGTGGTCGCTGCTCGTCGGATCGCTGCCGATCGCGCACGTGCTCGGCGGCGGGACCACGGGTGGGTTGCCGCTCGACGGTCGGCAGGTCGAGGAGTTCATGCTCACCGCCTCGCAGACCGTGCTCGGCGTGGCGATCATCATCGCGCTGCGGTTCCACCGGTGGTCGGCGATCGCGCTCGTGGCGCTCTTCGCGGTCCAGTTCGTGGTGACGGACACGAGCGGGCGGTGGGTGCTCAGCATCGTGCACCTCGTCGCGGCGGTCGTCGTCTTCTGGATCAACCGCCGGGAGATCGCGCCGACGCTGGCCGCGCCGTTCCGGCGACAGTCGGCGGACGCGCGCGGCTGACGCGGGCGCCCCGGGCGATCGTGGAGCCGGCGTGCCGTCCGCCCGAGGTTCCACGACTCGCCGTCGCTCAGTCGTCGAGGTTCCACGGGGCCGCCTGGCAGTTGCCGAGATGCCAGGATGCGGGAACCTCGAGGACCGGAGAAGAGCAGATCGGGACGGCCGGGCCGGGCGTCAGTCGTCGTCGGGAGCGAGCCAGATGGCGGTCGCGGCCGCTGCCGGCAGGTCGACGAGGGACTCCGAACCGTCGGATGACCGTCGTGCGACGGCGATGACCCCCGCGTAGTCCCGGACCTGCTCGACCCGGAGGTGCGTCCCGAGTGCGACCCCGAGCTCGTCGAAGTACCGCAGGAGCGAGGGGTCGTCGTCGGACACCCGGTCCACCGTGCCGCACGTCCCCGGGGCGACGCTGCCGAGGAGTGCCCCGGGGGAGTCCGGCACGGAGCCGTCCGCGCGGGGGATCGGGTCGCCGTGGGGGTCGTGCGTCGGGTGCCCCAGGTCGGCGTCGACGCGGTCGAGGAAGGTCTCCGACACCGCGTGCTCGAGTGCCTCGGCCTCGGTGTGCACCTCGTCCCAGCCGTACCCGAGCCGCTGCACCAGGAACGTCTCGATCAGCCGGTGTCGGCGGACCATCGCCACCGCGACCTGCTGCCCGAGCGGCGTGAGGACGACGCCGTAGTACGGCGTGTGCTCGATGAGGCCGTCACGGTCGAGCTTCCGGAGGTTGCCCGAAACGGTGGAGGCCGAGACGCGGAGCGCCGCCGCGATGTCCCGCGTCGCCAGACCGGCACCGCCGCGCTCGCCCGCCTTCCAGATCAGCTTCACGTAGTCCTCGGCCATGGTGCTGAGGGAGGGAAGCCGCATGCGTCAATGGTACAAACGCAAGGGTGACGTCAGCAGCCCCGGCCCGCGGACGACGCTGGCCGGTTCCCCCCTCGCTGCTGGTCGGCGTCGCGCCCCTCGTCGTGTTCGCCGTGGTGAGCGCGGTCCGGGCCCGCCCGAGCGACGACTACCCGAGCCTCGGGCACACGGTCGACAGCGTCGTGCGGTCGCTCGTCGTCCCCGAGGGGATCGCGGTCGCCGCGCTCGCCGTCGTCGTCACCGCGCTCGGCTGGTGGCGGATCGCGACCGTCGACCCCACCCGGACGCCCCTGCGCTGGACGATGATCGCACCGCTCGGGATCCTGCTGGTGTGCCTCGTGCGGCTGCCGCTCGTCGACTGGGGTGCGCTGCCCGCGCGGTACTTCCTGCTGCTCACGGTCGGGGTGCTGTTCGTCGGGGTCTTCGAGGAGCTCATGACCCGGGGCGTCCTGCTCGTCGGGCTGCGACGACGCCTGCCCGAGTTCGCGGTGTGGGCGGTGTCGTGCGTGCTGTTCGGGCTGCTGCACCTGCTGAACATCCTCGCCGGGGCCGGTGTCGGGCCGACGCTGCTGCAGGTCGTGTTCGCGGCGTCGTTCGGCTCGACGCTCTACGTCGCACGACGGCTGACCGGGTCGCTGCTCGCGCCCGTGCTGCTGCACGCGTTCTGGGACTTCGGGTCGATCGGCTACTCGGCCACGGCGGATCCGTCGGACCTCTCGACGCTGACGGTGGCCGGCCTGATCGGCCTGTTCTCGTTCGGCCTGCTCGCCTTCGGGATCGTCGCGGGTGGCATGGTCGCGTGGCGCGACGACCGTCCGCGACGCCTGCGTCGCCGGTGGACGGAGGTGCCCCCGATTGCCGCCTTCGCGGTGCGCGGGGGCGAGCCGCGCCTCCAGTCGGTCTGACGCAGGGCCTACATCTCGACTTCGAACGGCTCGGTGCGCACGAGCTCGTGCACGCCGGAGATGACCTCGCTCGGGCGGAACGGGTACTTCTCGATCTCGGCCTGGTCGCTGATGCCCGTCATCACGAGCACCGTGTGGAGCCCGGCCTCGATGCCTGCCTGGACGTCGGTGTCCATCCGGTCGCCGATCATGCCGGTGTTCTCCGAGTGCGCCCCGATGCGGTTCATCGCCGATCGGAACATCATCGGGTTCGGCTTGCCGACGACGTACGGCTGCTTGCCGGTGGCCTTCTCGATCATCGCGGCGATGGCGCCGGTCGCCGGCAGGACGCCCTCGGCGCTCGGGCCGGTCGCGTCGGGGTTCGTGACGATGAAGCGCGCGCCGTCGCGGATGAGCCGCACGGCCTTCGTGATCGCCTCGAACGAGTAGTTGCGCGTCTCGCCGACGACCACGTAGTCGGGGGCGGTCTCGGTCATGATGAAGCCCGCCTCGTGCAGCGCGGTGGTCATGCCGGCTTCGCCGATCACGAAGGCGGAGCCGCCGGGCATCTGGGACCGGCAGAAGTCGGCGGTCGCCAGCGCACTCGTCCAGATGCGTTCCTCGGGGACGTGCAGGCCCGAACCCCGGAGTCGTGCGCTCAGGTCGCGCGGCGTGAAGATCGAGTTGTTCGTCAGCACGAGGAACTCGGTGCCCTCGTCGAGCCACTGCTGGATGAGCTCCGGGGCCCCCGGGAGGGCCTGGTTCTCGTGCACCAGCACGCCGTCCATGTCCGTCAGCCAGCACTCGACCTCGTCGCGGGTTGCCATGGCCTCACACTAGTGCGCGCGCACGGTCGCGCCCGGCGCGTGCCGGGAGCAGGCCGGGAGGCTCGGATCGGCCCTTGTGCGTCGGTGCCGGTTCCCGGGATGGTCGAGACACCGACCGCCGCTCGGCTTTGCCGTAGGGTTTTCGGTACACGTACTGGAACAAGGAGACCCGCCGTGCTCGTCGACCCCGTCGCCCACACCGCCACACCCCGACCCGCTGCCGCCACTGCTGCTGCAGCGGTCGGCGAGGCCGAGGCGGCGCCGCGACGACGACGCGGCCGTCCGAACGTGCTCTCGCGTCAGCAGGTGGTCGACGCCGCGACGCGCATCGCGAACGAGGAAGGGCTCGACCGGTTGTCCTTCCGCTCGCTCGGCGCGGCGCTCGGCGTCGCCCCGATGACCGTGCACCGGACGATCGGCGGACTGGACGACCTGCACGCCGAGCTCGTCCGCCGGACCGTCGACGAGTTCGCGTCGACGTTCGTGTGGCCGTCCGACTGGCGCGAGGTCGTCCGGGTCTTCGCGTGCACGTTCCGCGACCTCATGACGACCCACCCGCTCGTGCTCGAGTCGCACAGCCAGCACGCGCCGCTCGCCTCGACGGAGTCGGACGGGGTCGTCCGCACGGTCGTGGGAGCCCTGCGGGAGGCGGGACTGCCGGACCGCGAGGCGATGTACGCGTTCTTCGTCGTCTACGACTTCGTGGTCGGGCACGTCGGGGTCCTCGTCGGCCGGGGCTCGTCCGAGGCCGGGCGTCCGGAGCGGCACGCGCTCGTCGGCGAGGTCCTCGGGTCGCACTCGTACGACGACCGCTTCACGCTCGGGGTCGACGTGCTGCTCGCGGGCATCGAGGCGCGGGTCGCGAGCCAGCGAGCGTCCTAGTCTGGAGGGTGTGACCGACGCCTCGCCCGAGCCCTCCCACGAGCGCACGACCAACGGTGTCGGCCCCCATCCGCGGCCGTGGCCGGACGACCCGCGACTCGACCCCGAGCTCCTCGCGGAGGGCGACCCCCGCAACGTCGTGGACCGGTTCCGCTACTGGTCGATGGAGGCGATCGTCGCCGACCTCGACACCCGCCGCCACGCGTTCGACGTCGCGATCGAGAACTGGCAGCACGACCTCAACATCGGGTCGATCGTCCGGAGCGCCAACGCGTTCCTCGCCGGGACCGTGCACATCATCGGTCGTCGCCGATGGAACAAACGCGGCGCGATGGTCACCGACCGGTACCAGCACGTCCGGTACCACCCGGACGTCGCGACGTTCCTCGACGCCATGCACGCCGAGGGCCGTCCCGTGATCGCGATCGACAACACCGACGGCGCGGAGCGCATCGAGACCGCCACGATCCCGGAGCGCTGCGTGTTCCTCTTCGGCCAGGAGGGCCCGGGGCTCACCGGCGAGGCCGTGGCCGGGGCGGACGCGCACCTCGAGATCACCCAGTACGGCTCGACTCGGAGCATCAACGCCTCGGCCGCGGCGGCCATCGTGATGCACAGCTGGATCCTGCAGCACGCCGCCTGACGTCGCGCGCCGGCACCACGGCCCGCGCTCAGGCGTCGCGGGTCAGCAGCACCACGGTCACGTCGTCCTCCGCGCGCTCAGCGGCCCGCAGGCGGACGGTCTCGAGGAACGCGTGGTGGTCCCGCGTCCGCTCGAACGTCCGCGCGAGCTCGGACAGCGTGTCGATCGTGCCGTCGCCGAGGTCGAGCGCGCCGTCGCTCGCCACGAGCAGTGCGTCACCGGGGGCCAGCGTGACGGTCGTGACCGACCGTGCGGCGCCGACCGGGTGCAGGCCGAGCGGCAGGTCGTGCGAGCGGAGCACCCGGTGCCGGCCGTCCGCGCCGAGGTGCACGACGAGTCCGTGTCCAGCGTCGACCGCCTCGACCGCACCGGTGCCGAGGGTGACCCGGGCGTGGAACAGCGTGGCGAACGCGCTCGCGGCGACGAGGTCCTCCGCGACCGCCGGCTCGACGGCCCGCACGGCGTCCTCGGGCGCCCGGTCGCGGTGCTGCCGGAGCGCCGCTCGGATCCCGGCGGCGAGGATCGCCGCGGGCTGCTCCTTGCCCATCACGTCGGCGAGCGTCACGATGAGGTGCTGCCCGTCGGTCGACCAGTCGTGCAGGTCCCCGCTCGTGTCGCCGTAGGGCACCGAGGTCGCGGAGACGTGCAGGTCCCGGACCCCGAGCGGGGCGGGCGTCAGCGCTGCCACGACGTCCTGCAACCGGTCGTGGTGGAGGCCCTGGCCGAGGGCTCGTTCGGCCCAGCGGCCGAAGTCGATCAGCGCTGCCTCGTCCGCGAGCGAGAAGTCCCGCGGCTGCGTGTCCATGAGGCAGAGCGTCCCGACGGGTACCCCGCCGGGCATCGTCAGCGGGACGCCGGCGTAGAAACGGATGCCGCGGTTCGTCACCCCTGGGAGCCCGGCCGTGCGCGGGTCGGCGGTCGTGTCGCAGATGACCGTCGGTTCGACCTGCCGGATCGTCAGCTGACAGAACGACCAGCCGACCGGTCCGGACACGATCTCGTCCGGGACGTTCGGCGTCAGCGTGTGCAGCAGGTCGTCGTCGAGGACGTTGACGTAGGACAGCGGTACGTCGAAGACCTCGCGGGCGACCCGGACGATCCGTTCGAACCGCTCGGACGGCGCCGCTCCCACGACGTCGAGTGCGGCGACGAGCGCCGCGCGTGCCGAGGAGGACCCGAGGTCGTCCATGCTCTGCCCTCCCGATCCGTCCTGGTGGTCCTCGTGGTGCTCGAGGGTCCTCGCGAGCTGGGAGCGACGTCCGAGCCAGCGCATCCTCAACGTACCCGTCGGGATGACCCGGCAACGCCGTGCGTCCACGGACCGCGAGCCCGTGTCGTCGTCACGTGGCGGTCACCGGTCCACGGGGTTGTCCCCCGGACTCGTCGTCGGCTGGACGCCCGGACGGTTGCTGCGGTACAAGTTTGCAGTCTGGGCAGCCTCGCCCACACCGCCGCCGGACGCGCGGCGGGCCGTGCAGGACCGAGTGAGACGAACCCGACGTGACCTCTGACACCCGAACGACACCCGACGCGGGACCAGCCCTCGACGCCGTCGTGTCCTCCCGCTCCTCCGCGCTCCGCACCGGGGCGGTGTTCGCCGGCCGGGTCCTCGTGATCGCCGCCGCTGTCGGACTCGCCGTGTGGATCGCCGCGACGCTCGCGAACGTCGTCGTCCCGCTGCTCATCGGCATCGTCGTCGCGGCCCTCCTCGTCCCGCTCAGCAACCTCCTGCAGGGTCACGGCGTGCCGAAGTGGTTGGCGATCGTCACCGCTCTGCTGTCGGTCGTCGTCGGTGCGGCACTGCTGGTGTTCCTCGTGGTCTGGCGCGTGAGCGACCAGCTCCCCGGTCTCGAGTCGCGGACCGTCGCCCTCATCGGGAGCGTGCAGGACCTGCTCCGGCACCCGCCGCTCGGTCTGCCCGCCGTCGACCTCGACACGCTCTCGACCGACGCGCGCGACTTCATCGCGCAGCACTCCGCGGAACTCCGGGAGGGGGTCGTCGTCGCGGGTGCCACGCTCGTCCACCTCGGCGAGGGCCTCTTCATCGTCACGTTCACGGTGATCTTCGCGCTGACCGGCGGACGCCGGATGTGGGAGTGGGTCGTGTCGCTCTTCCCCCGCGGCGCGCAGCACCGGCTCGGCGTGGCGGGGGAGGCCGGCTGGACGACCCTCACCCACTTCATCCGTGTGCAGGTCGTGATCGCGGCGACGGACGCGATCGGGATCGCCCTCGGCGCGTTCTTCCTGGGCGTGCCCCTCGCCGGCCCGATCGGCGTCGTCGTCTTCGTCGGGGCGTTCATCCCGGTGGTCGGGGCCTTCGCCGCGGGGGCCGTGGCGGTCCTGCTCGCCCTGTTGTTCAAGGGGTGGGTGATCGCGCTCGTGATGCTCGCGGTGGTCGTCCTCGTGCAGCAGCTCGAGGGACAGGTGCTCCACCCCTTCCTGACCGGGTCCGTCGTGGCCGTGCACCCGCTCGCGGTCCTGCTCGCCGTGATCGCGGGCACGACGGTCGGTGGCATCGCGGGCGGGTTCTTCGCCGTGCCCCTCGCGGCGACGGCGAACGCCATGATCCGCGCCGCCCGACAGGACGACCCCGACGTCCCGATCGCCCTGCCGATCCCGCAGTCGGCAGAGCCGTCGGACTGACGCCGCCGCCCGAGCCTGAGCAGACGCGCAGGGACCCGGGCACCATGGACTGCATGGCAGCGACACACCCCCCTGCGCCCGTGACCGCGGACGGCGACGAACTCGGCGCTCCCGTCACCACGACCCCGCGACTGAAGCGATGGGTGTTCTGGCCTGCCGCGGTCATCGTGCTGGGCTTCGTCGCGTGGACCCTCATCGCCCCCGGCAGCGCGGAGAGCGCATTCAACGCCCTCCAGGCCGGGATCGTCGCGAACTTCAGCTGGTACTACGTCCTCATCGCGGCGTTCTTCGTCGCGTTCAGCATCTTCGTCGGCTTCAGCAGGTTCGGCGACATCAAGCTCGGCAAGGACCAGGACGAACCGGAGTTCTCGACCGGCTCCTGGTTCGCGCTCCTCTTCGCCGCCGGCATGGGCATCGGTCTGGTGTTCTACGGCGTCTCCGAGCCGCTGAGCCACTTCGCCGACCCACGCCCCGGCGTCACCGGCGACGAGGCCTCGCTCGCGCAGCAGGCCATGACGCAGACCTTCCTGCACTGGGGCCTGCACGCCTGGGCGATCTACGTGGTGCTCGGGCTGGCCCTCGCCTACGCGATCCACCGTCGCGGCCGCCCGGTCTCGATCCGCTGGGCGCTCGAACCCCTCCTCGGCAAGCGGGTCAAGGGGGGTTGGGGCAACACCATCGACGTCATCGCCCTCATCGGGACCCTGTTCGGTGTCGCGACCTCGCTCGGCCTCGGCGTCATCCAGATCGGCGCCGGTCTCGAGAGCGCGGGCATCGCCGAGAGCAGCACGGTGAGCCAGATCGCCATCATCGCCGTGATCACGGCGCTCACGATCGTGTCCCTCGTCACCGGTGTGACGAAGGGCATGAAGATCCTGTCGAACTTCAACCTGATCCTCGCTGCCGCGCTGCTGCTCTTCATCCTCATCGTCGGCCCGACGCAGTACCTGCTGCGTGACTTCGTCCAGTCGATCGGCGCGTACCTGCAGAACCTCGTCGGTCTCTCCTTCACCGTGAGCGCCCAGCAGGGTGCCGCCGGCGAGGCCTGGCAGGCGGCCTGGACGACGTTCTACTGGGGCTGGTGGATGTCCTGGGCGCCGTTCGTGGGCATCTTCATCGCCCGCATCTCCAAGGGCCGGACCGTGCGGCAGTTCGTGTTCGGCGTCCTCCTCGTCCCGACCGCGCTCACGATGCTCTGGTTCGCGGTGCTCGGCGGAGCGGCGATCCACCAGCAGATGAACGGCGGTGGACTCGTCGGGACCGACGGCTCCGTGGACGTCGAGGGTTCGTTGTTCACCCTGCTCGCGGACCTGCCCGCCGGGACGGTGCTGACCTTCGGCGCGATCCTGCTCATCGGTGTCTTCTTCGTCACCTCGTCCGACTCCGGGTCGCTCGTCATGGCGATGATCGCGTCCGGTGGGGACATCGAGCCGAAGAACTGGCTCCGGGTCTTCTTCGCGGGGGTCTCGGCGCTCCTGGCGGTCGCGCTCCTGCTCACCGGCGGCCTCAACGCGCTCAAGACGGCCGCGATCACCACGGCCCTCCCGTTCAGCATCGTGCTCCTGCTGACGTGCTGGTCGACCGTCATCGCGTTCACGCGTGAACGCCGCGCGTACGACCGGGCGGAGCGCGCCCTGCTGCTCGAACGCGTCGGCGAGTACTACGGGCTCGAGGTCGAAGGACCCGCTGAGCGCGGCGTGCAGACCGGACTCGGGCGTCCGTGGCGGGTCATCCGGCAGCGGCTCAAGCCGACCCGGGGCGCGGCACGGCCGGAGGTCGCGCACGAGCCGGATCCGCCCGTCAGGACCGCCACGGTCTCGCCGGACCCGGCACTCGACCCGCGACTCGACGTCGCGGTGGCCCGCGAGGAGGAGACGACCGCGGACCGCTGAGCCGCCGTTGCGGCGGGAGCGGCAACGGCGCTCCCGCCGCAGGCCGAGCGCGGTGTGCGTCGGCGTCAGCGCCGTGCGGTCGTGCGCCGCGCGACCAGGCGTGGCTCGACGAGGATCTCCTGCGCGGGCGCGTCCGGCTCAGCGATCCGCGCGAGCAGCCGCTCGCCGGCGCCCCGGCCGATGTCGACGCTCCGGTCGTCGATGCTCGTCAGGCCCACGTACCGGGTGGCGGCGACGGGGGTGTCGTCGTACCCGATGACCGAGACGTCCTCGGGGACCCGAAGACCACGCTCGGCGAGGCCGGAGAGCGCGCCGAGGGCCATCACGTCGTTCGCGGCGAAGACCGCCGTGACGTCGGGGTGCTCGTCGAACAGGACCCCGACGGCACGCACGCCGGCGTCCTCGGTGGGCTCGCCGGGGAGGACCGCACTGACGACGGAGGCACCGGACCCTCCGGAGGCGACCCGTGCCTCCAGGCCGGTCCGTCGCTCGTCGGAGGCGGCGGACCGCGCGCCGACGAAGCCGATGCGCGTGTGCCCGAGGCCGAGCAGGTGGTCGGCGGCCATCGCACCGCCGGTGCGGTCGTCGTTGGCGACCGTGTCGGCGCGGGGGATCGTGACCCGCCCGCCCGCGACGACGAGCGGCATCGACGCGGGGACCGCCAGGTCCGTGTCGGGCTCGCCGGCGATCACGATGCCTTCGACGCGCATCGAGAGGAAGCCCTCGACGGGCGAGGCGTCGAGTCCGGTGTTGAGGAACCGGTCCGCGACGACGAGCCGGTGGCCCTGGTCCTGCAGCGACTCGCGGAGACCGGTGAGGAGGTCCACGAACCACTGGTTCCGGAAGTCGTCGAGCACCACGCCGATGGTGCGGGAGCGCGTGCCCGCGAGGGCGACGGCCGCCGTCGATGGACGGTAGTCGAGCTCCTGGATGGCCTGCAGGACGGCCGAGCGACGCTGGTCGCTGACCCGGGGGGAGCGCTGCAGGACGAGCGAGACGAGCGATTTGGAGACGCCGGCGCGGGCCGCGACGTCGTAGATGGTCGCCGGCTTGCCGCCGGCTGGCTTGCCGTCGCCCATGATCGGCATCGACCTCCTGGTGTCCTCGTCGATCCTAGCGGTGGTGGTGTTGGTGCTGTTGTCAGGACATTGACCGCGCTGCATCAGCGAGGAGTCGCCGTGTCGGGCCTGCCGGGAGGCGCGGTGCGGGTCCGCCGTGTCGGGCCCGCCGTGTCGGGTCCGCCGGGAGGCGCGGTGCGGGTCCGCCGTGTCGGGCCCGCCGCGTCGGGCCTGCCGGGAGGCGCGGTGCGGGTCCGCCGCGTCCGTACGGTCCGGCGGTCAGTTCGACCGGCGACCGAGCGGGAGGTCAGCCATGCCCCCGCCGAGGAAGCGGACGTCCTCGTCCGGCAGGGCCGCACGCTCGTCCGCACCGAGCACGGCCGAGGCGTCGTCCACGGGGTGGTAGCCGATCGCCTCGCCGGCGGACAGGTCGGCGGGGGACCCGGTGTTCCGCGAGACGGCCCACACGACGTGGTGCCCGGGCTCCCGGAGGCCGACGGTCGCCTGCACGAGCCGCGCCAGGTCGTCCGGTGAACTCCACATCAGCAGGGCGCGTCGGCTGCTCGGGCGCTCGCCGAAGGCGCCGATGCGTGCCGAGACGACCGACATGTCGTACCGGTCGGCGAACAGACCGCCGAGGAGCTCCATCGCGGCCTTGGTGAACCCGTAGTACAGGTCGGGGCGGGGGAGCCGGTCACCCGGGACGCTCCCCGGGGCGGCGTCGTCCTCGGGCACCCGGCCGACCGCGTGGATCGAACTCGCCTGGACGACGCGTCCGACCCCTGCCGATGCCGCGGCCTCGAACAGGTTCTTCGTGCCCGTGACGTTCGCGGCGACGAGGGTGTCCCACTCGTCCTCGGTCGGGATCCCGGCCAGGTGCACGACGGTGTCGACCCCGGCAAGCGCTGCCGAGAGGGCGGCGCGGTCGTTCACGTCACCCTCGACGAAGCGCTCGCGGTCCCCGACGGGTGGGTCCGGACGGCGGGTGTCGAGCAGGACGAGGTGGTGTCCCGCGGCCGTGAGCCTCGGGCGGAGGGCCGTCCCGATGCGTCCGGCCGCCCCGGTGATGAGCAGCGTCGCCATGCGCGCGACGGTACGCGGGGGTGGGGACGCGCAGGACCAGGTTCCGGACACGGCACCGGGCTTCTCCGTGGTGCTGCGTCCGGAACCTGGTCCCGACGGGCCCGCGCTAGCCGATCAGGCTCGGGCGCAGGTCGCGCAGCGTGCGACTCCGGGTCTGCCGGGCGGTCACGACGTACGACACGAGC
Organism: Curtobacterium luteum; assembly: GCF_001475545.1. Classification (GTDB taxonomy): domain Bacteria; phylum Actinomycetota; class Actinomycetes; order Actinomycetales; family Microbacteriaceae; genus Curtobacterium; species Curtobacterium luteum_A. The sequence continues at coordinate 33,376 of NZ_LDQC01000031.1, forward strand.
AGCGCCCCGAGGAGCCAGCACAGCAGCACGCCCGTGTCCGACCACGCCGCCGCCGCGGAGCCGCCGTACATCGTCTGCCGGATCGCGTCGACCGAGTAGGTCATCGGCAGCGCGAAGTGCAGTGCAGCCAACGGCCCCGGCAGCGTCTGCCACGGGAACGTCCCGCCGGCGGTGACGAGCTGCACGAGCATGAGCACGAGGCCGAGGAACTGCCCGACCGACCCGAGCAGCACGTTGAGCGCCATGATGATCGCCGCGAAGGTCGCCGAGGCGAGCACCATGATGCCGATCGTCGGGCCGGCCTGCACGACGTTCAGGTCGAGTGCGAACCGGACGATGAGGAACAGCGCCACCATCTGCACGACCCCGAGGAGCGCCGGGGTGAGCCAGCCGCCGAGCACCACGCGGAGCGGCTTCCGCACGGCGGTGATCGCCCGCTTCGAGATCGGCCTGAGGATGAGGAACAGCGCGTACATGCCGATCCATGCGGCGAGCGAGATGAAGAACGGGGCGAGGCCGGCGCCGTAGTTCCCCGCCGAGGCCACGTTGTCGTCGCCGACCTTCACCGGGTCCGAGATGACCGAGGCCTGGTCCTCGCGCGACGACGCGGTGGACGACGGGATCTTCGTCCGGCCGTCGTCGAGCTTGTCCGCGAGCTCCTTCGAGCCGCTCTCCAGCTTCGTCAGCCCGGACGCGAGCGACTCCGCACCGTCGTCGGCCGAGGCCGCACCGGTCGCGAGCTGGGACGCGCCGCTCGACAGGGTCGGGGCAGCGGCCGCGAGCTTCGACGTCCCCGCTGCGACCTGCGACGCACCGCCGGACAGCGTCGATGCACCGTCAGCCGCGGTGGCGATCCCGTTCGCGAGTGTCGGTGACGCGTCGGCGAGCTCCTGGGTCCCGGCAGCGACCCGGGCCGAGCCGTCGCGGAGCTGGTCGATCCCGGTCAGGGCCTGCTTGACCTTCGCCAGCTGCTCCTGGTTGCCGGAGTCCGCCAACTGCTGCTCGACGGTCTGCTCGATGACGGCCTGCGCCTCGGGCGACAGCTCGACGCCCTGCTTCGCCGCAGCCGCGGTGATCGCGGCGTTGACGGTGTCGGGGGAGAGCGCCTCGAGCGCATCCAGGGCCGGGTCGGTCGAATCCGACAGCGTCTTCAGGCCCGTGGCGACCTGCTGCGCGCCCGCGTTGAGCTGCTGGGTCTGCGACGGCAGGGCGGCGGTCTGCTGCTCCGCGTCGGACAGCCCCGACGCCAGCTTCGCGGCTCCGGTCGAGACCTGCTGCGCGCCGCTGTCCAACTGCTGCGTCTGCGACGGCAGCTCCGCGGTCCCGGCGGCGAGCTGGGATGCCCCCGAGGAGAGCTTGCCCGTCCCGTCGGCGAGGCGGTCCGCCCCGTCCTTCGCGGTCGTGGCACCGGAGGCGAGCTGCCCGGCCCCGTCGACGGCGTCGCCGAGGCTGTCACGCACGTCCGCGAGTCCGACGAGCAGCGTCTTCGCGGCCTGCTTGCCGACCCGCTCCGCGACGGCCGTGCGCATCGTCTTGCCCGCCTGCTCGGCGATGGTCGACGCGAGGTACGAGTTGGTGTCCGCGGTCGTCATCGTGAGCTTCGCCTGCTGGGGGTCGTCGGACTGCGCCGAGACGAGCGAGGACGAGAAGTCGTGCGGGATCGTCACGACGAAGTCGTAGGTGCCGTTCCGGACCCCGGACCGGGCGTCGGCCGCGGAGGTCTCCTTCCACGCGAAGTCGTGGCCGTCGATCGCCTCCTTCGTGACGTCCTTGCCGTAGTCGACGCGGTCGCCGTCGAGCGTGGCTCCGGCGTCCTGGTTGACGATCGCCGCGGGGACCTGGTCGAGCTTGGCGTAGGGGTCGCGGTTCGCCCACAGGTAGGCGCCGCCGTAGAGCAGCGGGACGCACATCAGCGCGATGAAGGCGAGGCGGGCGAGGGGCGTGGCGGTGAGGCGCGCGAGCTCCGCGCGGACGAGCGAGGTGGTGGTCACGTCAGGACGCTTCCTGGAGGCGCGGGTCGTCTCCGTCGGTGGCGGTCGCGTCGTCGGGGCCGTCGGTGGTGGTCGGTGCGGGGATGGTGTCGAGGAGCGCTGTCGCGGTCTGCGCTGCGGCCTTCGACGTCACGAGGAGGACGGTCACGCCGCGGAGGGCGACGTCGCGCACGACGGCGAACCAGTCCTCGACGGCGCCGCCGTGCCGCTCGGGCGAGGTGATGACCAGTCCGGTGACGTCCGCACGGAGGAGCGCGAGCTCGACGAGCAGGCGGACGCGGACCTCGGTGGGGACACGCTGCACGTGGGTGTCGGCGTACTGCGTCATCCCGAGCGACTCGAGCACGGTGTCGACGTGCTCCCGCGACGGGCGCTGCCCGGCGTAGGCGAGTTCCTCGCGGACGATGCGGCGGCAGCTCATGACGGGGAAGGGCTCGGCGACGCCGGGGGTGTCCACGAGGGCGAACCCACGGCGGACGGCTGCCGGGTCCGCTCGTCCGTCGACGAGCACGCGACCCCGGTCGGGCCGCATCCGGCCACCGGCGACGAGCGACGCGAGCACCGGAGCCTGCTCGGTCTCGACGGCGACGATGCCCGGTCGACCGGGGCCGGCGACCGCGGACACGGTCGGCAGTGCGGCGCCGGGTTCCTCGCCGATGCCGACGTGGTCGAGTTCCAGGGTGGTCATGCGGAGGGCTCCTCGGTGCTCGTCGGCGAGCTGCTGGTCGGCGACGCGGTGGCCGATGGTGTGGGTGACGCGGCGGCCGGTGGTGCGGGTTCGGAGAGCAGGGCGGTCCGCCAGTCGATGCCGGTCACGCCGAGCGCCGAGAGGACGACCATGCGGCGCCCGGCGGCGTCCGACGTGCCCGACCGGGTGGCCTCGTCGAGCACGGCGATGCACGCGTCCTCGACGAGCCGACCGAGTGCGTCCGGGCTGACGTCGTCGCGCATCGTCCCGTCGGCGATCCCGAGCGCGCACGCTTCGCGCACCCGGGCCCGGACCGGGGCGAACTCGGCCGCGACGGACTGGATGAACGGCTCCCGGACGGCGACGGCCGCCATCGAGCGGACGTGCGAGACCTCGGCCCAGAGCGCCACGGCGATCGCCGCGATGCGTGCGGCGGGCGGGACGTCGACGAGGTCGCCGGTGGTCGGCATCGCGGCGGCGATCCGGGCGGCGCCGATGGTGACGACCTCGCGCACGAGGTCGTCGCGGGAGGGGAAGTGTCCGTAGACCGCACGGCGCGACAGGCCGGCAGCCGCGGCGATCGTCTCGAGCGAGGCGTCGGGGTCGCGCTGCAGTTCGGTCTTCGCGGCCTCGAGCAACGCCGCGCGGTTCTCGGTGGCGTCCCTGCGCGGAGCGCGAGTGGACGCAGCGGGCGTGGGCATGCGCCCATCGTAATAACCTGCACAGTGGTGTGCAAGTTCTTGTTGGCTGTACCCCCGGACGGGGGCCGGTCCTCCGAAGAGGGGACTAGGCGGTCTGAGAGGAACCGCATAGCTTCACAGGAATTCCACGAGAACCACGGACAGAGCCAGGAGCGCGCCCTTTGAACCGTGCAACACCGAACCCGAACCCGACACCACGCCGACTCGCACGCGTCCTGACCGCCGGCATCGCCGCCGCGGCCCTGGCGTGCGCGGGGCTCGCGGTCGGCGGCACCGCCGTCGCAGCGACCCCGGGTGTCTCCATCCCCGAGCTGAAGCTCGCGCAGCCGCTGCGCGACGCGAAGCCCACGAAGACGGTCAGTGCGTTCGTGCGCACGACCGGGAAGGGCGCGCTCGAGGTCGACGCGCAGGCGAAGGGCGGGGACCTCTCCCGTTCGAAGTCCCCGTCGACGCAGGCGAAGCAACGCGTCAAGACGATCCAGTCGACGACGGCAGCCGTGCGCGCCGCCATCAAGAAGGCGGACTCCAGGTCGACCGAGCTCTACTCGACCGAGTACACCGTCCCGGGTGTCGCGGTCGTCGCCGACGTCGACGCGCTCCAGCAGATCGCGAAGCGCTCCGACGTCGAGAGCATCATCCCGCTCACGCCGAAGAAGGTCGTCGAGCCGACCGTCAACGCCGACGCGTCCGCCGCGCCCTCCGGCGTCGACCCGAGCACGGCGAAGGCCGGCGTCGACGGCGTCGCCCCGAAGAACGCCGCGAGCGACGTCTACACCCGGGCGCTCAACGCCTGGACCCAGACCGGGCACACCGGCAAGGGCGTCAACGTCGCCGTGCTCGACACCGGGCTCGACTACACGCAGGCCGACTTCGGCGGTCCCGGCACGGCCCAGGCCTACGCCGACGCCCTCGCCTCGACGTCGGCGCCCGCAGCCGGCTCGTACGACCCGGAGAAGTTCCTCGGCGGGTACGACTTCGCCGGTCCCACCTACAACGCGGACCCGTCGAGCGACGCCTACCAGCCCGTGCCCGCACCGGACGACAACCCGATCGACGGCAAGGGCGGTGACCACGGCACGCACGTGTCCGGCACCGTCGCCGGCTACGGTCTCACCGCCGACAAGAAGACCTTCGACGGCGACTACACCAAGCTGACCGCCCAGCAGGTCCAGGACATGTGGGTCGGCCCGGGCACCGCGCCCGAGGCCGGGCTCTACGCCCTCAAGGTGTTCGGTGACGGGGGCGGCTCGACCGACCTGACCGGTGCCGCGCTCGACTGGGTCGGCCAGGCGCTCACCCAGGGCAAGGACATCAACGTCCTGAACCTCTCGCTCGGCTCCGACTACGGTGCGCCGGACGACCCCGACAACGCGAAGATCGACGCGCTGACCGACCGCGGTGTGCTGCCGGTGATCGCCTCGGGCAACGCCGACGACTTCACCGACATCGGTGGATCGCCGGGGACCGCAGCGGGAGCGCTGACCGTCGCCGCGAGCGCCACCGGCCAGTCGCTCTTCGACGCCGTCGCCGCCACCGCCCCGAGCTCGGTCGCGAAGAACTGGCGCGCCCAGTACTCGCAGAACTACACCGGCACGCTGCCCGTCGAGGGCGACGTCGTCGTCCCCACCACGAACGTCGACGGCTGCACCGCGTTCAGCGGGGCCGACGCCACCGCCGTCAAGGGCAAGGTCGTCTGGCTGAAGTGGACCGACGCGGCCCTCGAGTGCGGGTCAGCGGTGCGCTTCAACAACGTCGCCGCCGCAGGCGGCGTCGGCGTGCTCCTCGCCGGGACGGTCAACACGTTCGACTCGGGCATCGCGGGGAACGCGACCATCCCGGGTGCCGAACTGACGGCGGACAGCGTCACGAGCCTCCAGGCCGCCGCGAAGGCGGGAACCCTGCACGTGCGCTTCGCTGACGAGCTGAAGGGCACCGAGCTCGCGACCGACCCCGAGGCCGTGAACACGCTCGCGTCGTTCACCAGCCGGGGCGTCCACGGCTCGTTCGACGACATCGTGAAGCCGGACATCGCCGGCCCGGGCGTCAACGTCATCTCCGCCGCGAACGGCACCGGTGACGGCCGCATGTCGATGAGCGGCACCTCGATGGCCACGCCGGACGTCGCGGGCATCGCGGCGCTGACGTTCGAGTCGCACCCGACGTGGGGCGCGGACGCCGTCAAGGCAGCGCTCATGAACACCGCGACGCACGACGTCAAGGACGGCAGCACGATCGCGAACCAGCTCCGCCAGGGGACGGGTCGCGTCGACGCGCTGCAGGCCGTGAACGCCGACACCACCGTGGTGAGCGCCGAGAACGGCAAGCTCGTCACGGCCTCCTTCGGGGTCGTCGAGGTGGCGAACAAGAACACCTCGCAGAAGCGGTCCCTGATCATCACGAACAAGGACTCGGTCGCGCACACGTACGACGTGGCCTACCAGTCCCGCGTGACGCAGCCCGGCGTCACGTTCTCGCTGGACCAGTCCCGCGTCACGGTCCGAGCGGGCGCGAGTGCCGTGCTCACCCTGACGATGAAGGTCGCGGATCCCACGCAGTTGCGCCGGGTGATCGACCCGACGCAGGAGGCCGTGCAGCAGGGCTACCAGCGCGAGTTCGTCGCCGCGGCGACCGGCCTCGTGACCTTCACGCCGACCGACAAGACCGTCGAACCCCTCCGACTCGGTACCTACGCCGCGCCGAAGCCGGTGAGTGCGGTCAAGGGGAACAGCGTGGTCTTCACGGGCTCGACCAAGGCGGAGCTGAAGCTGACCGGTCGCGCCGTCGACCAGGGCGGCCTGACCACCGGGTACCACGCCGCGGTCGCACCGTTCGTCCTCGGCGGCACCGTCCCGGCCGAGTCGTTCCCCGCCGGTTCGGCCGAGCAGTCCCTCCGGGCGGCCGACGTCCGCTCCTACGGGGCGAGCTACGACAAGGCCTCGGACGTGCTCGCGTTCGGCGTGCAGACCCAGGGCCCCGACGCCAACCCCGGCGCCGTGACCAACGTCGAGGTGTACATCGACGTGGACGGTGACGGCACGGACGACTACATCGTCTACGACGCCAAGTCCGCGGCGGTCGACGCGACGTTCGTCACGACGGTCGACCTGCAGACCGGGAAGGTCGTCGATGCCTACCCGCTCAACGCCGGTGCGCCCGGCCAGGACGTCAACACGTTCGACAGCGCGGTGAAGGTCCTGCCGGTGACGGCCAGCCTGATCGGCGCCACCGGCAAGCAGGTGAGCTACCACGTGGAGACCGAGTCGGCCTACGCGACCGGCGTCTCGGGCAGCTCCGTGGTCGACACCACCCCCGCGACGACCTTCGACCTCGCCAAGCCGGCGCTGACCTTCGCCCAGTCGGGCAAGGGTGGCACGCTGTTCGCCGACAAGGGGTCGCTGCAGGTGACCCGTGCGAGCGGCGCCACGAGTGAGAAGGTGCTGCTCCTCCACCTCGGGAACGCGGTCGGCAGCCAGGCCCAGACCATCGCGACCAAGGTCGTCTCCAAGCTCGCCCTCAAGCCGGGCAGCTCGGTCTCGGTCAGCGGGACCGCCAAGGTCGGGAAGACCCTGACCGCGGTGCACGGCGAGTGGGACTCGGGTTCGGCGAAGGTGACCTACTCGTACCAGTGGTACCGGGACGGCAAAGCCATCGGGAAGGCCACCGCGGCGAAGTACAAGGTGAAGACCGCGGACCGCGGGAAGAAGCTCACCGTCAAGGTCGTCGCGAAGGCCTCGGGGTACCTGGACGGCTCGGCGACCTCGAAGCCGACCGCGAAGGTGAAGAAGTAGGTCCGTCGGGTCCGCCCGGAGTGCGCTGACGGGACAGGTAGTTAGACAAACTAGTTGTTTCGTGGAATGGTGATCGCATGCGACAGCAGATCGACATCAAGCAGCTCCGGGCGAACCCCACGGAGTGGCGGCGACGTGGTCTCACCCCGCCCGACGTGATCCAGGCGATGGTCGAGGAGCGGCTCCGCGAGCCGGGTCACAGCCAGCCGGTCGGGGACCCCGCGTACGCGGACTTCTTCCGCAGCTAGCTGCGGCACGGGGCGCGATCCGAGCGCGACCGAGCAACGGACGGGAGGCACGGTGCCAGCTGGCACCGCGCCTCCCGTCCGTCTGTCCGGACGGTGGCACCCAGGTGACCAGCCGATAGACTCGGGTGGACCACCGACCCGGAGGGTCGCGTGCGGTCCTCCGCCAACGTGAGGAGAACCAGATGCCCGCAGCAGTCATCATCGGCGCCCAGTGGGGCGACGAGGGCAAGGGGAAGGCCACCGACCTCCTCGGGTCCCGCATCGACTACGTCGTCAAGTTCAACGGCGGCAACAACGCGGGGCACACGGTCGTCGTCGGCGGCGAGAAGTACGCACTGCACCTCCTGCCGTCCGGCATCCTCACGCCGGGCGTGACGCCGATCATCGGCAACGGCGTGGTCGTCGACCTCGAGGTCCTCTTCCAGGAGCTCGACGCGCTCAAGGCCCGCGGCGTCGACGTCTCCCGGCTGCTCGTCTCGGCGAACGCCCACGTCATCACGCACTACCACCGCACCATCGACAAGGTGACCGAGCGGTTCCTCGGCAAGCGGCAGATCGGCACCACCGGCCGGGGCATCGGCCCGACCTACGCCGACAAGATCAACCGCGTCGGCATCCGCATCCAGGACATCTTCGACGAGAACATCCTCCGGCAGAAGGTCGAGGCGGCCCTCGACCAGAAGAACCACCTGCTCGTGAAGGTGTTCAACCGTCGCGCCATCGACGCGGAGGAGGTGGTGGAGTCGCTGCTGTCCTTCGCCGAGCGCCTGCGTCCGATGGTCGCCGACACCGCGCTCGAGATCCACCGTGCGCTCGAGCGGGGCGACACCGTGCTGTTCGAGGCAGGCCAGGCCACCATGCTCGACGTCGACCACGGCACGTACCCGTTCGTGACGTCCTCATCCGCGACCGCCGGTGGCGCAGCGACCGGTTCCGGCATCGGCCCGGGCAAGCTCGAGCGCATCATCGGCATCGTCAAGGCGTACACGACCCGTGTCGGCGCCGGCCCCTTCCCGACCGAGCTGTTCGACGAGTCGGGGGAGTTCCTCCGCGCCAACGGCTTCGAGTTCGGCACCACCACGGGCCGTCCGCGACGCTGCGGCTGGTACGACGCCCCGATCGCCCGCTACACGGCGCGCATCAACGGCGTGACGGACTTCGTGCTCACCAAGCTCGACGTCCTCACCGGGCTGGCGACGATCCCGGTCTGCGTCGCGTACGAGGTCGACGGGCAGCGCGTCGACGAGGTCCCCGTGAACCAGTCCGACTTCCACCACGCGAAGCCGATCTACGAGGAGTTCCCCGGCTGGACCGAGGACATCACCGGCGCCCGGACGTTCGCGGACCTGCCGCAGGCCGCGCAGGACTACGTCCTCGCCGTCGAGCGGATGTCCGGCGCCCGGATCTCGGCCATCGGTGTCGGCCCCGGCCGCGACGCGATCGTCGTCCGGCACGACCTGCTCGGCGCCGCCCCGACCGCGTCCTGACGATGCGCGTCCTGTTCGTCTGCAGCGGCAACCTCTGCCGGTCCCCGCTCGGCGCGCAGGTCCTCACTGCCCGGCTCGGCCGTGACGCCCCCGCGTTCACGGTCGAGTCCGCCGGGACGATCGCGCAGGACGGTGCCCCGATGGACGAGGCCGCTGCTGAGCAGTCCCGCCGGTTGGGTGGTTCGCCGGACGGCCACCGTGCGCGGTACCTGACGCCAGCGATCGCAGGTGCTGCGGACCTCGTGCTCACGGCGGAGCGCTCACACCGGGCCGCGGTCGTGTCACTGGCTCCCCGCGTCACGAAGCGGGCGTTCACGATCCGGCAGTTCGCGCGGGTGCTCGACGCCCTCGAGCCCGCCGACCTCGCCGGTGTGTCCTCCGGCGCCGAGCTCGTCGAGCGGGTCGCTCGGCTCCGGGGCTCGGTGGCGTCGCCGATCGACCCGGGTGACGACGACGTCGACGACCCGTACCGGCGTTCGGAGGCGACGCACGCCCGCGTCGCAGACGAGATCGGCGCTGCCGTGGCGACGGTCGCGGACGCGTTGCGCGCGGTGCGCTGACGGCCGCTGGCCGCTGGCCGCTGGCCGCTGGCTGCTGCTGCCGCTGCCGCTGCCGCTGCTGCTCGCGGTGAGGCGTCGCTGCTCGCGGTGGGGCGTCGCGAGTCTCGTGAGGGCGGCGCCGAGTCTCATGGCTCCGGCGCCGCGTCTCGCGGCGCTGTACCCCGGAGCCGGTTCATCCGCGGAACGAGTACCCCGTTGGGGGACGTGTACCCCGATCTGCCGTCGTCAGCCCCCGGAAACACGGGCTTCTGTGCTGCACCGCATTGACGCAACCCGTGAATGCACGCGGCTGGGTGGCGCGTGGCACGTGCCTTCTCGTAGCGTTCTGGTGTCAGCAGATGTACCCCGGAACGCGAAGGAGCACGACATGAGCACGACCGTCCAGACTGACATCCGAGCCGAGGTCACGCTCGACACCGACACCGTCGACACGATCGCGATCCTCGAGGCCGACGCCGCCGTGCACGGTCGTGCGAGCCGCGCGAAGCTCACCTGGACCCAGGAGGACGAGGACGAGTGGGTCGCGAACTACGGCGGCTACTTCGGCGGGTCCGTCGACAAGCGGGACGGCCGCTACGTCGCCTCCGACACGTTCGGCCTGGTCGTCGGCGACTTCGGGTCGCTCGAGGAGGCCCAGGGCCGTCTCGCCGACCAGCTCCACGTCATGCTCCCGGCCGTCATCCGGCCGGTCGCGTAGTGCCGGGCGACCATCCGCGACCGTCGTCGGGCGGGCTCACGGACAGCACCACTCTGCACAACACCACACCGCGAACAACCGCACCGCGCAGCACCGCGGGGCCGCGCACCACTCCGCGCAGCGCGAACAGCACCAGGAGCACCACCATGAGCACCCCCGTCGTCTCCGGCCAGCACACCGAGGTGGACGTCGACACGGCGACCATCGAACTCATCACGGGCATCGGTGACGGCATCGTCTCACCGGCTGCACCGGCCCGTGCGCACGTCGTGTGGTCCGAGGCGGACACCGGACTCTGGGCAGCGAACTACGGCGGGTACTACGGCGGTGTGGTCGACCAGCAGGGCGCGCACTTCTTCGTGTCCGACACCTTCGGGCAGTACGTCGGGGACTACCGGTCGCTCGAGGAAGCCCAGGACCGCTTGGCGGAACGGCTGCACGCACTGTTGCCGGACGTCCGTCGCACGCTCGACTGAACGAGACGAACCCTTTCGAGACCCCGCCATCGGCGGGGTCTTCGTCGTCTCCGGGCAGAGCTCACGGGATCGGCTCGATCAGCTGCGGCCCCTGGTTCCGGACGTTGTTCACCGCCCGCGAGACCTCGTACTGCTCGAGCCCCGCCGCGACCGCGAGCGACTCGTGGTCGAGCAGCGCGAGCAGGTCGTGCGTGCCGAGTCCGCCGTCGAGCCAGTCGTCGTAGCCGTCCGGCGTGAGGAACGCGGGCATCCGGTCGTGCACCTCGCCCGGCGCGACGTGGGCGTCCCGGGTGATGATCGCGAGCGAGAGCCGCCACTTGTCCGGGTCGTCCTCGGGCTTCGTCGGATCGGGCCACGCGCTGACGACACCCGCCATGGCCAGGGCGCCACCGGGTTCGTGGACGAAGTGCGGTTCCTTCCCGTCCTCGCGCACGACCCACTCGTAGTAGCCCAGCGCGGGGACGATGCACCGGTTCGTCGCGAAGGCCCGCTTGAACATCCCGCTCGTCGCGACGGTCTCGATGCGGGCGTTGATCGGCTTCGGGCGTTGCTTCTGGAAGTCCTTCGCCCAGCTCGGCACGAACCCCCAGCTGATCCGGGGGAGCTCTCGCTGCCCGTGGCGCTGCCGGACGGCGTACACGGGGTCGGTCGGGGCGACGTTCCAGCTCGGGGCGAGGCCGGGGCGGACCTCGCCGGTGTCCTCGTCGACGTGCTCGGTGCGCGCGGCGAGCTCACCGACGAGTTCCGGGAGCAGGTCGGCGGTGGTGTCGGAGACGACGAACCTTCCACACATGGCGCCAGTCTGCCCGGAACCGCCGACAGGCGTCTGCGCTGGGCGGCGTGTGCCGACAGACGTCCGCGCTGGGTGGCGTGCGCGGCAGGCGCCGAGCGTCAGCCCCGCGCGCCCGCCGTCTCCCGCGACCCGCCGCCCTCGGGCGCACCCGCGAGCATCCGGTCCGCCGTCCGCAGCGACAGCGCCATGATCGTCAGCGCCGGGTTCGCGATCACGGCACTCGGGAACACCGAGTTGTCGCAGACCCAGAGGTTCGGCACGTCCCACGACCGCCCGTCCCGGTCCACGACCGACGACGACGCGTCGGTCCCCATCCGGGCGGTGCCGATGGTGTGCGCGGTCCGCTCGAGCACACGGACGTCACGACCTCCGGCCGCCTCGACGATGGCCGTCATGGTCCGTACGGCGTGCCGCTCGATCGCGTCCTCGTTCTCGCCGGGGCTGAACGTGACCCGAGCCTTGGGCACCCCGTGTGCGTCGAGCTCGTCGGTCAGCTCGAGGCGGTTCCCGTCGTACGGCAGGCACTCGGCGTTGATGCCGACCCCGGCCATCCGCGGGTAGTCCCGCATGGCGTCGACGAGTGCCTTCCCGCGGAGCCCGCCACCCCGGACGAGCGTCGTGGCGAAGGTCAGCGGCTGCACGCCGAGGCTCTGGATGAGGTACCCGCCGGCGAAGTCGGCGTCGGCCGGGCGCACGAAGTCCTCGGTGATGATCGACGACGGGTACCCGCGGTAGGACCGCATGGACTCGTCGAACGTCGCCCACACCTGGGTCGCGCCGTGCGCGGTGAAGTTCCGGCCGACCTGGCCGCTGGAGTTCGCGAGCCCGGTGTGCAGCAGGAGGCGCGGGGTCTCGACCCCACCCGCGGCGAGGACGAGCGAGCGGCACCGCTGTCGGTGGTCCCGGCCGCCCTGGTGGTAGACGACCGCCTCGACCCGTCCGAGCGCGTCCAGCTCGACCCCGTGCACGAACGCCTCCGGCCGGATCTCGGCACCGAACGCCACCGCGGCGGGCAGGTACGTGGTGTCCATCGACACCTTCGACCCGTTCCGGCAGCCCTGGTGGCAGGACCCGCACGAGATGCACGCCTGGCGGAGCCCGTGGTGCTCCTGGTGCCGGTCCTCGGTGGTGAGCCCGACGGGGGCGTCGGTGGCGGTGATCCCGAGCGCCGCGGTGCCGCGCATCATCATGTCCGAGGACGCGTTCCGAGCCGGGGGCCGCATGCGGTAGCGGCGTGACGGGTCCCACGGGTAGTGCTCGGGCCCGGCCACGCCGACGTCGTGCTCGACCTGCTCGATGTAGCCGGTCAGCTCGTCGTGGTCGATCGGCCAGTCCTCGCCCTCGCCGGACTCGGTCCGGAGCTGCAGGTCGTGCCGGCTCGGACGGGGAGTGAACGCACCCCAGTGCAGCGTCGACCCGCCGACCCCGGTCCCGCTGTTGTTCGGGCCGAACGCGGTCGGGGCGTCACCGCCGCTGATCCGCTCGTCCATCCAGTTGATGTCGGCGGGTGCGAGCACCTCGTCGGGGGTGTGGTCGCCGGACTCGGTGTTCCTCCCGGCCTCGAGCGCGACGACCGAGAGCCCGCGTCGCGCGAGTGCCGCGGTGAGCGGGGCACCACCCGCGCCGGTGCCGACGACGACCACGTCGACGACCTCGTCCTCGTCCCAGTGTCGCTGTCCGTCGAGTCTCATCGCGTCGTCTCCGCTTCCGTCGTGTCCTCGGGACGGGCGGGGCCGGCCGCCGGCGGCCCCGCCTCCCATGCTTCACGCTGTCCGGCGCCGAGGAGCTGGAAGCCCTGCTTCCGCACGCCGTCACCGCCGTTCGCGTAGCCGTCGTAGTCGATCGCCGCCATCGTCGCCGGGTGCGCGAGCCACTGCTTCGCGAGATCCACCGCAGCGTCCTCGGCCCAGGCGGCCAACTGCGCGGCGGTCAGCAGCCCGACCGGTTCGTACGATCCGTCCTCGATCGCAGCGAGGACGTCGGCGAGCACCCCGGCACGGTCGTCGTCGGCACCGCCACGCGGAACCGTCGCACCGAGCTCGTCGAGCGCCGCCCGGTACGCCTCGACGTCCGTCGGCAGTCCGTCCGGCCGCCAGCCGTCCCCTGCGCCGTCCGCCAACTGCGCGTCCACCCGGAGGGCGACGTCGACGGTCCGTCCGCCCGACTGCGGCACGACCACCGCGGCGACGGCCCGGAGCGTGTCGAGCTGCGTGGGCGTGAGCACCTGCGGCTCGCCGTCGGGGTCGTCCGCCAGCGCTCGGACGGCCAGCGCCCCGCGGGTCGTCGCGCTCACCCGCGGCGAGGCGATGACCCGGGCGTGCTCCGCGGGGACCACCGGTCCGTTCGCGGCGTGGCGCGCCCAGAAGGTGCGGATGCGGTCGGCGACGTCGTCGGGCTGCTCCCACGGCAGCAGGTGCGCGGCGCCGGGGACGACCGCGAAGGTCCCGTTCGACCAGTGCGGCAGGACGAGTTCCCGCTGCGCCGACGGTCCGAGATCGCCGTCCTCTGCGCCGGCGAGCACGAGCGCGGGCACCGGGTTCGTCGTGTCGTCGGACCAGTCCTCGCGGCTGCCCCGCTCGAGCCAGGAGCGCCAGGCCTCGGGGTCGGCGCGCTCGACGTCGTACACCGCGGACCGCAGGCGGTCGGACCGCAGGGTTCCGGCAGTGTTCGCGTCGACGAACTCTCCGGCGTGGTCGGTGCTGATGTGCCCGGCGGCGGCCCAGTCGAGCATCGCGTCGCGGCGGTCCTCGCCCATCGGCTCGGGGGAGCGCGGCGACGCGGCCAGCAGGACGACACCACGCAGGCCGAAGAGGCCGTTCGCGCCGGAGACGGTGCGGTCCGCGACGATCGCCGCGATCTTGCCGCCCATCGAGTGCCCGACGAGCGCCCACTCCGTGACACCGCTCCGTCCGATGGCCCGTTCGACGCGCTCGACCATGTCCTCGACGGTCGTGCCGGAGGACGCCGGGCTCGTGCCGAACCCCGGGAGGTCGATGCCGACGAGGTCGAGCACGTCCTCCAACCGGTCGTGCAGCAGCGCGAACTCCTCGGAACTCGAGCCGAGGGCGTGGAGGCAGAACGCGGTGGCGGGCATGCGTTCGTTCCTACGCGTCGCGCCTTGTGGACATGGGGTGGCGCTGTACCCCTCCTGGCGGGAACGGGTGACATCCGCGAGGATCGGAGCGTGTTCCGACTCGGGTGCTCCGTCTTCCGCCGCCACGCCGGCGACGTCTTCGACCGCGCACGCGTCCGGCGCGCGGTCGCGATCGCGGCAGCGGCCTTCGCCGTGAGTGTTGTCGCCCTGTCCGGACTGGAGGCACGACTCGGCTGGACGGGGACCGGCCCCGTCCGCAGCGCGGTCGCGATCGCACTCCTCGCGCTCGGGGTCGGGCTGCTCACGTTCGGGTGCATCCCGACCCGGCACCCCCTCGATCCCGCCGCGACGATCAACGGCCGACCGGTCCGTGTGGACCTCCGGTTCGCCGCCCGGCCGACGACGAAGCGGTACCTCCGTCGACGCGCCGTGCCGGTCGCACCCGAGGACCGCGACGCCGTCCTCACCGACACCCTGCTGCTCCGCCGTGGTCTCATCGCCCTGATCGGCCGCGCCGGCCCGCTCCTCGGCGCGGGGGTCGCCGCCGCGTGCGCCTGCGTCGTGACGGCCTGGACGCAGTGGTTCCCACTGCTCTGGGTCGTGGGTTACGCGTTCTCGATCCCGGGCACGCTCGCCGACCTCGGGCGCACCGAACGCGCACGGCTCGCCGCGCTCGCCGCGCCGGAGCCCGCACCGACGGACTGACCGAGCTCACCCGGTGATCGGTCGCGCTGACCGGGATCACTCGCCGGGCAGCGCGAGCTTGCTGCCGCTCGGTCCGCCCGGACGACCGCGCTTCGGGGGCGGGGGGACCGGCGGGAGCGCCGACGCCTCGACGCGGAGCTGCTCCTGACGGCCGAGCGTGCGGATGCCGATGATCCCGTAGCCGCCGGCGATCAGCGGCCAGACCGGCGCGTACAGGAACACCGGGCCGTGGGTGACGGTCTCCGTGATCGCCACCAGGATCCCGCCGACCAGACCGAGCACCCACGAGCCGAGCAGGAAGGAACTCTGCAGGGTCGCACGGACGACGAGGTCGCGGTAGACGTCGATGCCCCGCAGCACGATGTCCCGGTGTTCGGGCGCCACCGGCGGCGGGTTCCTGCGGTAGTAGCGGGCGACCGCCTCCTGCGTCCGCCAGCCGATCGACGGGACCGGCGGGATCGCCCACCCCTTCGGCCCGATGCGGCAGAACACCATCGAGAACCCGCCCGCGGCGGTCCCGAACAGCAGGGCCGCCACCGTGCCTCCCGCGGTGATCCCGTCGGTCAGGGCCGCGACCACGAGCAGCCCGACGAACACCACCGGCGCGACGATCGCCGCCACCACCACGAGCCGTCGTCGATCCCGGTCGGAGACGAGCTCGGGCAGCCGCGTGCGGAACACCTGCCAGCCGAGTCGGAACACGGCTCCTGCCTACACGCGCTACCGTCGTCCGGTGATCGCCGACACCGACCGCTGCCCCTGCCTGAGCGGGAACCCGTACGGCGAGTGCTGCGGCACCCTGCACGCCGGTGCCCCCGCGCCGACCGCCGAACGGCTCATGCGCTCCCGGTTCACCGCGTTCGCGCTCGGGCTGCCCGAGTACCTGCTCGCGACCTGGCACCCGAGCACGCGCCCGTCGTCCCTCGACCTCGACGACACGCAGCGGTGGACCCGGCTCGACATCGTCGGCACCCGCGCCGGCGGACCGTTCGACACCGAGGGGACGGTCGCGTTCCGGGCGTACTGGCGCACGGACGACGAACGCGGCGTCCTCGAAGAGACGAGCGACTTCGTCCGCGAGGACGGCCGGTGGCTCTACGTCGACGGCGACGTCAGCGCGGGCTGATCGACGGCTCCAGCCCGACGGCGGACCGCATCGCCCGACGCACCGCGGCCTCGTCGGGCAGCAGCTGGTCCTGGTCGCCCGACAGGAAGAACCGGATCTGCCCGATGGCCTGTTCGGTCAGCATGTCGAGTCCGTTGAGCACGCGGCCGCCGGCACCGCCCCAGCGGGTGGCGGCAGCGGTCGGCCACGGCTCGTACGCGACGTCGAACAGCACCGCGTCCGGGTCCGACGGCACCAGGTCGAGGTCGTCCGCGGCGCCGCCCGGCAGCGTCGACAGGACGAACCCGTGGTGCGTCCCCGGGAGCTCGGTCAGCGCGTGCACCTCGAGGGACACCCCCAGCCGGACGGCGAGGTCGACGAGGCGTCGGGACTTCGCCGGATCGCGCAGGAACACCCGCACGAGGACCGCCCCGAGCCGGACGGCGGCGGTGAGGGCACTCGCCGCGGTCGCGCCGCCACCGAGGACCGTCGCCTCACCCGGCAGGTGCCCGAGTGCCTCGACCGGCCGGACCAGCCCCTCGACGTCGGTGTTCGCACCCAGTCGTTCGACGTGGTCCCCGACCGTGCGGAAGGCGACCGTGTTGGCGACCCCGAGCTCGTCGACGAGCGGGGTCGTGCGGTCGAGGAGCGGCAGCACCTCCCGCTTGAGCGGCATGGTGAGGCTGAGGCCGCGCCATTCCGGACCCAACCCCGCGACGAACGCACCGAGCCCACCGGACGCCACCTCGTGCCTCCCGTACGTGAAGGGCAGACCGAGGACGTCGTAGGCCGCTGCGTGGAGGGTGGGCGAGAGGGAGTGTGCGACGGGGGAGCCGAGCACCGCGAGGTGGGAGCGGGCCGGATCGGAGTACTGCACCCGGCCAGCGTACCGAGGTGCCCGGAGCAGATGACTTAGGGTAGCCTTACCTCCGTGACCCGCTCCTCTTCCCGACTCCGCCGCGTGCTCGCAGCCGCGGGCGCCGTCGTCGCAGCATCCCTCGTCCTCGCCGGCTGCGCCTCCGGCTCCGGCACCTCCACGGCGGACACGTCGTCCTCCGCGAAGGCGAACGGCCAGTTCCCGGTCTCGATCACGACCGCGCTCGGCACCACCGAGATCACGAGTGCTCCGAAGCGTGTCGTCGCGCTGGGCTGGGGTGACGCCGAGACCGCGCTCGAACTCGGCGTGCAGCCCGTCGGCGCGAGCGACTGGCTCGGCTTCGGCGGCGACGGTGTCGGCCCGTGGCTCAAGGGTGCGTACACGAAGTCGCCGAAGATCATCCAGACGCTCGAGCCGAGCTACGAGGACATCATCAAGCTCAAGCCGGACGTCATCCTCGACACCAAGAGCTCGGGCGACGCCGACCGCTACGCGAAGCTCTCCGCGATCGCGCCGACGGTCGCGGTGCCGAAGGGCGGCGCGAACTACCTCACGACCACGAAGCAGCAGGTCGAGATGATCGCGAAGGCGCTCGGCAAGGAGTCCGAGGGCAAGAAGCTCCTCTCCGGACTCGACGACGCCTACGCAGCAGCCCGCAAGGCGCACCCGGAGTTCGCGGGGAAGACCGCCGTCGTCGGCTCGTACTCCTCGGAGGGCTTCGGCGCCTACGCCTCGTCGGACAGCCGGTCGCAGTTCATGGAGAACCTCGGCTTCACCATCCCGAAGGCGATCGACCAGCAGGCCGGCAAGCAGTTCTCGGTGAGCCTCTCCGACGAGAACCTCGACCTGCTCGACGCCGACCTCACGCTCGTCCTGCCGATCTTCGTCGACGCGTCCGAGGCGTCCTCGAACAAGCTGTTCCAGAAGGTGCCCTCGGTCGAGGCCGGGCACGACATCGTGTTCGACGACAAGGACGTGGCGAACGCGTTCTCGATCGGGACGACCGCCGCGATCGAGTGGGCGCTCGACAAGCTGCCGTCGCAGTTCGCGGAGAAGCTCGGCTGACGTCGGGCCCCGCACGACGACGCCCCCGCCGGTCAGCCGGTGGGGGCGTCGTGGTGTCGGTGTCGGTGTCGGTGTCGGGTGCTGCCGCGTCCGAGTCGCGCGCGTCGTGCTGGGGTCAGGCGCCGAACGTCGACCCGAGCAGCGCGGACAGCAGCGCGAGGAACGGCAGCGTCCCCTGCGCCATCGCGGCCCGGAGGTAACGACGACCGGAGCCGAGCAGCACGACCGCAGCGCCGAGCATCGACGCGGTCGCGAACACCGTGATCGGCCACCCGACCGCGCCGTTGCCGGCCGCGATCAGCACCACGCCGAGGATCGCTCCGATCGCGAGGAACAGGTTGTAGAAGCCCTGGTTGAAGGCCATCGACCGGGTCGCGAGCGCGTCGGACTCGGTCTCGACGCTGAAGATGCGACGCACGCGCGGGCTCGTCCAGGCGATCGACTCGAGGAAGAAGATGTACACGTGCACGAGTCCGGCGAGGACCGCGCACACGCTCGAGATCACGAGGAGAGCCGTCATGGCCTCCATTCTCGCAGGCTCGTAACCGACGTGAGGCCCGGCCGGCGCGGCCAGTAGGCTCGGTGCATGAGCGACGACCGCACGCCCGCCCACGACGACGGAGCCGTCGCCGAACTGCAGAGCATCCGGCAGAGCATCGACAACATCGACGCCGCCGTGATCCACATGCTCGCCGAACGCTTCAAGTACACGCAGCGCGTCGGCTACCTCAAGGCCGCCGCCGGTATGCCCGCGGCCGATCCCGTTCGGGAGCAGATCCAGGTGGCACGGCTCCGTGACCTGGCCGCCGAGTCGCACCTCGACCCGGCCTTCGCGGAGAAGTTCCTGAACTTCATCGTCGCCGAGGTCATCCACCACCACGAGCGCATCGCGGGCGGCAGCGAATGAGCGGCGACTCACCCGAGCAGTCCCGGCCCGCGCTGCCGGACCTGCTCGTCGGCTCCTACACGGCGACGGGCGGTGGCACCGCCACCGGCATCTCGCTCGTCCACGACGGCGTGGCCCAGACCGTGGCCGTGATGGACGACCCGTCCTTCCTGGCCGTCTCCGGCGACCGGGTCTACGCCGTCTCCGAGACCGTCGACGGCAGCGTCTCGGCCTTCCGCCGGACCGCCAACGGTCTGGAGCACCTGTGGGACGCCAGCGCCGGCGGTGACGCCCCGTGCCACGTCCGGGTGGACCCGTCGGGCGCGCTGGTCGTGGCGAACTACACCTCGGGCACGGTCACGGCCGTCTCCCTCGAGCGCGCTGAGTCGTACGCGGCCTCGGTACTCGCCAGCGACGGCGTGGTCGGGGCACACGGCACGGCCGACCGCATCGTGGTGCCCGAGACCGCCGTGGCCACCGCAGTGCTCCCGGACGTCACCGGCCCCCACGAGGACCGGCAGGAGGGACCGCACGCCCACCAGTCGATCGCGACGCCCGACGGCACCGTGCTCGTGGCCGACCTCGGCGGCGATGCCCTGCACGAGTTCCGCGTGACCGCGGAACCCGTCGTGGAATCGGTACGGGTGCACCACGTCGCGCCGGGCGCCGGTCCGCGGCACATGGCCTGGTACGAGGGTGACCTCATCGTCGCGGGTGAGCTCGACGGTCGGGTGCACCGTCTCCGCCGCGACGACTCCGGTTCGTTCACGGTCGTGGCGTCCGCGCCGACGTTCGACGGCGCGGTCGGGGAGTCGCTGCTCAGCCACATCGAGGTCGACGACGCCGGGCACGTGGTCGTCGCGGTCCGCGGACGGGACGTGATCGTGGTGCTCGACGCCTCGGGCGGGGGACTCACCCTGCTCGGCTCGGCCCCGGCGGGCGGGACGTGGCCGCGGCACTTCGCCCGCGTGCCGGGGTACCTGCTCGTCGCCAACCAGATGTCGGACGCGATCACCGTGCTGCCCGTCGGCGATGACGGCCTCCCCGGTGCGCCGGTGGCGCAGATCCCGGTGGGCACACCCGCCTGCATCATCCCGGTCTGAGCAGCGGCCGGCGCGGCGGGGCGGCGGGGCGGCGGGCCGAGTCTCCCGCTGGGCGACCGTTGTCGGACCCGGCAGCGCGACAACGGTCGCCTGGTCCGAGTCTCGAGCGCCGAGTCGGCCTGGAGGCGCGGGTCGTGTCACCAGGGTCGGCCAGACTGGACGCATGGACGCGTCCTACACGATCGTCACCGGTCCGCCACCCCTCGCCGACTACCTGCGGCTGCGCCGCGACTCCGGGCTGACCCCCAAGACGCCCGAGCAGGGAGCCGGCGCGATCGCCGGGAGCTGGACTGCGTGCCATGTCGTCGACCGCGAGGGTGCCGTGGTCGCGATGGGGCGGGCGATCGGCGACGGCGGCTGGTACTTCCACATCGCGGACATCGCGACCGACCCGGTGCACCAGCGGCACGGGATCGGCCGTGCCGTGGTGGAGTGGCTCGTCGCGGACATCCGCTCACGCGCTCCCGAGGGCGCCTACGTGACCCTCGTCGGGGACCCGCCCGGCCAGCGCCTCTACCGGTCCCTCGGGTTCGAGGACGTCGCGCCGAGCCTCGGCATGGCTTTGCCCGTCCGCTGACGCCCGTCGGCTGCCGCTCGTCGGCTGACGCTCATCGGCTGGCGCCCGCTGGCTGCCGCCCGTCGGCCGGTGCTCGTCGGCCG
>NZ_LDQC01000032.1 GCF_001475545.1 Curtobacterium luteum
CCCCACCACCGATCAGCCCCCAGACCACGGCCCCTGACGAGAAGGCCCCTCCGACCACGACCAGCCCGACGAGCAGCGGCACGATCCCCACGGCGGCGGCGACCGCGGTGACGAGGACGGGCCGGACCCGCCTCGAGGCCATCCCGCCGAGGAAGTCGGCGAACCCGTAGACGAGGGCGCCGGAGAGGCCGAGAACGACGGTGAGCACGGCTCCCATCCTGCCCGTCCTTGTACCCTGCACCGCGTGAGTGTTCCCTACCAGCGCCTGACCCGCATCGATGCCCGGTGGCGGTGGTGGCGACCGCTCGTGGCGCTGGCGTTCCTCGCGGGGTGGTACCTCGTGTCGCAGGTGCTCATCGTCATCGCGTACACGATCCCGATCGGTGCGACGAGCGGCGCCGAGGGGCTCATCGACTTCGAGCAGAAGCTCGCGAGCGGTGCGCTCGACCCGACCGATCCACTGACGCTGTCGGTGTCGCTCGTGTCCCTCGTGGTGCTCCTGCCCGGGATCGTCCTGGCCGTGCGGATCGCGAGGCTCGGCCGCGGTGTGCTGTCGTCCGTGCGCTTCCGGGTCCGCTGGGGGTGGACGGCCTGGTGCCTGCTCCCGACCCTCGTCATCGCGGTCATCATGTTCGTGCTGCAGGCGCTCGTCCCGTTCGGCGACGGCATGATCACGGGCGACGGCTGGAACCACGCCGCCATCGGTCAGTCCACCGTCACACTGTCGACGCTCGTGCTCACGATCGCGCTCGTGGTCGTGCTGGTGCCGTTCCAGGGCGCAGCGGAGGAGTACGTCTTCCGCGGCTTCCTCATGCAGACGATCGCCTCCTGGATCCCGCGGCGGGCCGGCACCGTCATCGCCGTCGTGGTCTCGACCGTGGTCTTCGCGTCGCTGCACATCCCGAACGGCTACAACGTCTGGGGCATCCTCGACGTGGGCTCGTTCGGCCTCATCGCGGCGATCATCGTGCTCCGGACGGGCGGGCTCGAGGCCACGGTCCTCCAGCACGCGTTCAACAACATCATGATCTTCGTGCTGCAGGCGCCGGGGTGGTCGCGCATCGACCTGCAGTCGCAGGACGCGAATGGGACCCCCGGGGGATGGCTCGTCAGCCTCGGCACGTCCCTGGCGTACTGGGGCATGGTCGAGCTGCTCGCGAGGTGGCGTCACCTCGACCGGCGGAACGCCGGTCACGAGGCACCGCGCTTCCGGGGTCCGGTCCCCGCGTGGGCGGGTGGCCCTCGGTGGGCCCGGCCGGGAGGCGCGGGCTGGGACGGCGCACCGTCCAACGCCGCGGGAGTGGCCGGGTCCGGACCGACGGACGACGCAGGTGCTGTGGACAGCGCGGGTGCCGCGGACAGCGCGGGTGCCGCGGACAGCGCGGGTGCTGTGGACAGCGCGGGTCCTGTGGACACGACCGCGGGTGTCGTCGGCCGCTCGTAGGCTGGGGGCATGAGCACGACGGCCACGACCTCCCCGTCGCGGTCCGCGGCGCTCGACGTCCTGCACCGGGTGTGGGGTTACGACGACTTCCGCGGGCAGCAGGCCGCGATCATCGACCAGGTCGTCGCCGGCGGTGACGCCCTCGTGCTCATGCCGACCGGTGGCGGCAAGTCGTTGTGCTACCAGGTGCCGGCCCTCGTGCGCGACGGCGTCGGGGTCGTGGTGTCCCCGCTCATCGCCCTCATGCAGGACCAGGTCGACGCCCTCGCCGCCAATGGTGTGCGCGCGGCGTTCCTCAATTCGACGCAGGGGCCCGATGAGCGCGCCCGGGTCGAGCGGGCGGTGGTGTCGGGCGAGGTGGACATGCTCTACCTCGCGCCCGAGCGGCTCCGGCTCGAGAGCACGCGTGCCCTGCTCGACCGCGCACGCATCGCCCTGTTCGCCATCGACGAGGCACACTGCGTCGCCCAGTGGGGCCACGACTTCCGGCCGGACTACCTCGAGCTGAGCGTGCTGCACGAGCGGTGGCCCGCCGTGCCCCGGATCGCGCTGACCGCCACGGCGACGCCGCAGACCCACCGCGAGATCTCGGCACGGCTCGGCCTCGACGACGCCGCACACTTCGTCGCCGACTTCGACCGGCCGAACATCCAGTACCGCATCGAGCCGAAGACCGGCGCGCTGCAGCAGCTCCTCACCTTCATCCGGACCGAGCACAGCGGCGATGCCGGCATCGTCTACTGCCTGTCCCGCAACTCCGTCGAGCGCACCGCGGCCGCCCTCGCCGAGCAGGGCATCCCGGCGCTGCCGTACCACGCGGGGCTCGACGCCCGGGTGCGGGAGCGCAACCAGTCGACGTTCCTGCGTGAGGACGGCGTCGTCATGGTCGCCACGATCGCGTTCGGCATGGGCATCGACAAGCCGGACGTCCGGTTCGTCGCCCACCTCGACCTCCCGAAGTCGGTCGAGGGCTACTACCAGGAGACCGGCCGCGCCGGCCGCGACGGCCTGCCATCCACCGCGTGGCTCGCGTACGGGCTGAACGACGTCGTGCAGCAGCGGCGGATGATCGACCAGTCCGAGGGCGACGCCGCGCACCGACGGCAGCTGAGCGCGCACCTCGACGCGATGCTCGCCCTCTGCGAGACGATCGAGTGCCGACGCGTACGCCTGCTCGCGTACTTCGGGCAGGAGAGCACGGCGTGCGGCAACTGCGACACCTGCATCGCCCCGCCGGAGTCGTGGGACGGCACCGTCCCCGCGCAGAAGCTCCTGTCCACCGTGGTCCGTCTGGAGCGCGAGCGTGGCCAGCGGTACGGCGTCGCGCACCTCGTGGACATCCTCGTCGGCAAGCACTCCCCGCGCGTGCAGGAGCTCCGACACGACTCCCTCGCGACGTTCGGCATCGGCAACGACCTGTCCGAGGGGGAGTGGCGCGCCGTCGCCCGGCAGCTGCTCGCGCAGGGGTACATGGCCGTCTCCGGAGATGGCTACGGCACGATCGTCCTGAGCCCCACCAGCGCGGACGTCCTGGCCGGGCGGGTCGTCGTGCGGATGCGCCGCGATCCGGTGAAGGCCCCGCGGGCGGGCCGTTCGCGCCGCACCGTCGTGACGGACATGCCGCAGGAGGCGCTGGGTCTGTTCGAGTCCCTGCGCGCGTGGCGGGCCGAGCAGGCACGCGAGCAAGGGGTCCCGGCGTACGTGGTCTTCAACGACGCGACACTCCGGGGGATCGCGGCCGTGAAGCCCGCGGACGTCGACGCGCTCGGCGAGATCTCCGGGGTCGGATCGGCGAAGCTCGAGCGGTACGGCCGAGCCGTGCTCGACGTCGTCGCCGCGGCCGTCGACTGACCGATCCCCGCACCTCCGGGCGGTACGTACCGCGCGCGGCATGTGTCCGCGATCGTCCTCACTACACTCGGAAACTCCCCGTCACGAGGAGGCCCGGGTGTCCGGTACGACCAAGTTCGCCACCGTTCTCAGCCGCGCGGTGGTCACGCCGCTCGCGCGACTGCTGTGGCGTCCGCGGATCGTCGGACGGCGGAACGTCCCCCGGCACGGTGCCGTGATCCTGGCGAGCAACCACCGGTCCTTCATCGACTCACCAGCGATCACGCTCATGGCGCCGCGGAAGGTGTCGTTCCTCGCGAAGCAGGAGTACTTCACCGGGACCGGCGTGAAGGGCGCGGTCTCGCGGGCGTTCTTCGGTGGCATCGGTGCGATCGGGGTCGAGCGCGGAGCCGGGTCGGCGGCGCAGCACGCCCTCGATCTCGGTCTCGAGCGGCTCGAGGCGGGGGAGGCCTTCGCGATCTACCCGGAGGGCACGCGGTCGCTCGACGGACGCCTCTACAAGGGTCGGACGGGTGTGGCCTGGCTGGCGTTGACCAGCGGAGCACCCGTGGTCCCGGTCGCGCTGACCGGCACCGAGGACGTGCAGCCGGTGGGGTCGAGGGTCCCCCGGCTCGCGAAGGTGACGATCGAGTTCGGGAAGCCCCTCGACCTGTCGTCCTTCGGCGAGGCGTCGTCCGGTCGCGCCCGGCGTCACGCGACGGACGCGGTGATGGCCGCGATCCAGGAGCTCAGCGGGCAGCAGCCGGCGAACGCGTACAACAACCCGCCCGCCACGATCGTCGAACGCGTCAAGCAGGTGCTCCGGCGCGACGACCCGACCGCAGCAGTCGAACCCGAGTGAGTATTGCGCATATGAAATACTGATGCTTCAATGGAGGAGTGCCGTCGGCACCCGGGCGGACCGAACCGCCCGTCCCGCACCGACCGGAAGGCAAGCAGCATGTCCTCCACGCCCCTCTTCGACTCCGTCGCCCGCTCACGCGAGCAGGCAGCCGCCCCGGCGCATGGCCACGCGCCGATCCCGACCTCGCCGATGTCCGCGCCCCTCGGGGCTCGTTCCTCGTCCGCCGTCCCCTCTGCGCTGATCGCCGCGATCGACGGCATCCCGCAGCGCGTCGCGGCGAGCATGCGCAACGAGCACCGTGTGACGCCGGAGCAGCTCGGCCTCGTCGAGGCCGTCGCGGACGCGATCACCCGGGCGGTCGTCGACGCCGTCGTGGCCGAGGTCGACCGCATCGCCCGCGACGGCGTCGTCAGCGCCTGAGGTCGGTCGTGACCACCACGACCGAGCAGTCCCCGTTCCCCACCCGGCGTCAGTTGCGCGCGGTCGAACGCGAGCGGGGCGCCCAGACCACCGGGGTGGCGGTGTCCCCTCCTGCCGCCCCGGTGTCGACCGTCGAGGCTCCCGACGCGATCCGCGTGACCGAGCTCCCGACCCGACGGAGTGTCCGTGCCGCCGCGGACGCGTCCCGGCGGCACCCCTCCGTGCGCGACGTCACGGCGGCCGTCGCGGGCGCACTGACGGGGGCGGTCACGCTTCCCGTCCGTGCGCTCGGCGACGTCGCGCCGACCGCGCGTGCGATCCCGCTCACCGCGACGACCGTCGCCGCCTGCCTGGTCGTCTCGGTCGCGTCGCCGCAGTCGGCGATGGCGTCGACCCCGCTGACCACCACGTCCGCTGTCGCGCACGTCCTCGCGCTTCCCGGGCAGCAGTACATCGCACCGTCGGCCGTCTTCGCCGCGTCCGAGCGGGACGCCTTCGCCGTGGGGTCAGTGGCGCACGAGCCCGCATCCCGGGCCGCTCGTCCGGCGGCGAGGTCCTCCGCACCGGGCATCGTCCGTCCCGTCGTCGGGGTGGTCCCGTCGGCCGGCGGCTTCGGGGGTCGGCAGGTCGCCGGTTGCGGAGCCTGCTCGACGAACCACCGGGGGCTCGACTTCGCCGCTCCGCACGGGGCTCCGGTCGTGTCGGTCATGTCCGGACGTGTCGTCGGGGCGGCTGTCCTCGGCGGCTACGGCAACCAGGTCCTCGTCCAGCACGGTGACGGGACGCAGACCCGGTACGCCCACCTCTCGCGGATCGACGTCGTCGTCGGGCAGACCGTCGGTGCCGGGCAGCAGGTCGGCGCCGTGGGCAGCACGGGTGTCTCCACCGGCGCACACCTCCACTTCGAGGTCATCGTCGGTGGCGTCGCGACCGATCCCGCGCCGTGGCTCTCCGTCCGCGGCGTGCTCTGACCCCGGCGGCGTAGCGTCTGAGTGGTCGCGGCAGGGTGCCGCACAGGACGGAGTCGCTCGTGCGCGTGTCGGTGTTGGGAACGGGTGCGATGGGCGCCGGTGTCGCGGGGTCGCTCCTGCGTGCCGGCCACGAGGTGACGGTCTGGAACCGGACGCGCGAGCGCGCCGAACCCCTCGCGTCGCAGGGCGCGACCGTCGCGGGCGGTCCCGCCGAGGCCGTCGACGACGCCGAGGTCGTGCTCCTGACACTGTTCGACACCGACGCCGTGGTGGACGTGCTCGAGCAGGCCGCCGGAGATGCTCCGGGGGACGCCGTGTGGGTCCAGGCCTCGACGATCGGGACCGCCGGGACCGAGACGGTCGTCCAGCTCGCAGCGAAGTACGGCATCACGCTCGTCGAGGCGATGATGCTCGGCACGAAGGCGCCGGCGGAGCAGGGCAAGCTCACACTCCTCGCCGCTGGGCCCGTGGACGTGCTCGACGGCCTCGCCCCGGTCTTCGACGCGATCTCGGTCAAGACCGTGCGTGCGGGAGACCGGGTCGGTCAGGGCACGGCGCTCAAGCTCGCGGCGAACGCCTGGATCGCCTCGATCACCGCGGCCACGGGCCAGTCCCTCGCGATCGCGCGGTCGCTCGGGCTCGACCCGGCGCTGTTCCTCGAGGCGATCGACGGCAGCGCGAGCGATTCGCCCTACGCACACACGAAGGGGGAGTCGATGATCCGGGGCGAGTTCCCCGCGCAGTTCGCGCTCGACGGCCTGCGGAAGGACGTCGGGCTCATCACCGAGGCGGCGCGCGATGCCGGGGTCTCGACGGTGCTCCTCGACGCCCTGGGCCGGGTGTACGCCGATGCGAGCGCGGCCGGACACGGCGACGACGACATCGCTGCTGTCGGCACGGCGTTCTGACCCGGGCACTCCGCGACGCAGTGATCCGCGGCTCGGACCGCGCTGCGCATCAGTGCCGTCGGAGCCACCGCCGCACCGCGCCCGCCAGCCGCCCGACGGCCTCGTCGTTCATCGTGTTCGCGAGGTCGAAGGCTTCGCGCGACGGGTCCGACCCGGCGCGGATCCGACGGAGCGCGGCATCCGCCCGGGCGCGGGCGTCGAGCTCGGCCAGCGGCATGTCGTCCTCGGGGTGGCGCCCCTCGGTGCCGGGGTCCGCGCGTGTCATGCGGTGAGGCTACGCGACGGCGACGTCGTCCGACTGTGCGTCCGCCGGAGCGATGTGGTCGACGACGCGGGTCATGTCCTCGAGGAAGGACACGATGACCCGGAGCTCCGATCCGCTCAGCGAGGAGGCGACTTCAGCGCCGCTCTCGTCCAGCTGGTCGAGCACCCGGAACGCCTGGCGCATCGATTCACCGGACGCGGTCAGGAACACCCCTCGGCGGTCGTGCGGGTCGGGGTGCCGCTCGATGTGACCGCTGCGGACGAGTCGGTCGACGAGAGCGGAGGTCGACGCGGCGGTGATGCCGAGTTCCTCCGCGAGCTGCTTGGAGTTCATGCGCCGTCCGGACTGCTCGGCGTCGATCAGCACACGGAGCGCGAGGAGCGCGTTCTCCCCGACGCCCAGCGCTTCGCGGGCTCGACGCTGTGCGGCGTTCTCGGCCGTGCGGTAGCGGCGGAGGGCGTTCAGCACGTCGACCGCGTCGACCCTCGAGCGATCGTCGTACCAGTACCCCGCCGAGTTGGTGACTTCCTCGGTGGACATACCACAATGCTAGACGCTCTAGTTAGATTGTCTAGCGAGCGCGCGTCGATCGGCCACGCAACACCGGTGACCCCCGCCCGAAACACCCCGGCAACGACCGCTCAGTAGGTTCGCCGCATGCGGGTGCGGACGTGCTGAGCCATCTCGCCGGGAGCGTCTTCCGCCTCGGCGCCGCCGTCGAGCACACCGATGCCGTGGCCCGGCTCCTGGACGTCTACGTGGCCCGGCGACACCCGTCGGTCGCGCCACCGGTCCAGACGACCTCCGCCGCGCTCCGGGCGGTCGTCGGCGCCGTCGTCCGTCGCGACGCGGACCTCGCGGTCACCCTCGACGCCCTGGCGCTCGACCGCCACGAGCCGGCCTCCATCGCGAGTGCGATCGCGGTCGCCCGGGACAGCGCGCGCCGGGCTCGCGAGGTCGTGTCCACCGAGCTCTGGGACTGCCTGGACGTGACCCGTTCCCGGATGCCGCGCAAGGTCGGCGGGGACCGTGCGCACGACTTCCTCACCTGGGCGAAGGAACGCAGCGCCCTCGCCGTCGGGGTCGTCGACGGGGACGCCAGCCGCGACGAGGTGTGGGCGTTCTTCACTCTCGGTCGGTCGCTCACGCGGTGCCGGACGACCGCGGCGCTGCTCGGTTCCGCGCTGCTCGACCCCGACTCCGCCGAGTCGTGGTCGGACGCGCTCCGTGGGTGCGGCGCTCGAGAGGCGTTCCACCGCGGGACCCACCACGACGTCGAACCCGCCGAGGCCGCCGCGTTCCTGCTCCTCGACACGAACAGCCCCCGTGCGCTCGGGTTCCTCGCGCACCGGGCGGCCGAGGGACTCGCGGGCGTGGCTCCGGCGTGCGTGGCCGAGCAGGTCGCCGGGTTCCGCCGCGCGGTCGCGGCGCTCGAGGCGGTCGCGCCCGAGGATGCGCTGACCGCGTTGCCCGGTGTGACGACACACCTCGTGTCGGCCGCCGCGGCGGTCGACACGGCGCTGGAGGAGCGCGTGTTCCGGGCGGTCACCCCCGTCACCTGACCCGTGTCCCGAGGCGCACCGCGGGTCGGACGGGAGGCGCGTGGCGGCGCCGCACCGCGCCTCCCGTCCGACAGGTGGTCGAGACGGCGACGTGCCGGGCTGACCGGCGGCGTGCGTCAGACGCTGCTCGACCGGTCGGCGACCGCCTCGTCGCGCGAGAGGTCCTGCCGCAGCGCCGCCCGCGCCGCCCGCGGGCTCACGATCGGCACCGCGTGCGTCACGGCGAGGTGCAGTCGGGAGTCGGCGTCGTACCGGAGCCGGAGGCGCTCGAACCGGACGAGCCAGACCAGAGCGATCGCGAGGGCGACGAAGCCGGAGGCCGCACCGACCCCGATGGCCCACCGCGGTCCGGCGGCATCGGCGATCGCGCCGACGATGGGTGCGCCGATCGGGGTGCCGCCCGCGAAGATCGCCATGTAGAGCGCCATGACCCGACCGCGCATCGCCGGCGCGGTGGTGGTCTGCACGAGGGCGTTGGCGGTCGTCATGAAGGTCAGTGAGGCGAGCCCGACGAACATGAGGACGACCGCGAAGCTCCAGTACGTCGGGGCGAAGGCGGCCGCCGTGCAGGCGACCCCGAAGCCGGCCGATGCGATCACGAGCGTCCGCATCCGGGGGCGGTCCCGTCGTGCCGACAGCAGGGCACCGAGGACCGAACCGATCGCCATGACCGAGTTGAGCAGGCCGAACTCGCCGGCGCCGCGGTGGAACTCGATGCGGGCCATCGTCGAGGTGAAGATCGGGAAGTTCACGCCGAACGTCCCCACGACGAAGATCATGCACAGCACGACGATGATGTCCGGTCGTGTCCGCACGTACCGGAAGCCGGCGACGATCTGGCCCTTGCCGCGCTTCGCCCGTGGCCGGTCGGCGAGCTGGGCCGGGTCGACGAACCGCAGCGCGAGGAGCACGGCCAGGAACGACGCCGCGTTGATGACGAAGACCCACCCGGAGCCGATCGCCGCGATGAGCACACCGGCGACCGCGGGGCCGATGAGCCGTGCGGCGTTGAACGACGCGGAGTTGAGCGCCACGGCGTTCGACACGTGCTCGCCCTGCACGACGTCCGAGACGAAGGTCTGCCGGATCGGGGTGTCGAACGCGGCGACGACGCCGAGCGCGAGCGCGAAGCCGTACAGCGAGAGCAGGGTCGCGGTGTGGGTGAGCACCATCACGCCGAGCCCGAGGCCGAGCGTACCCATCAGCCCCTGCGTGAGCATGAGCATCTTCCGGCGGTCGAACCGGTCGGCCACGAGCCCCGTGACCGGCAGGAGGAGCAGCTGCGGCCCGAACTGGAGCGCCATCGTGACACCGACGGCGACCGCGTCGTTGTCGGAGAGCTGCGTGAGGACGATCCAGTCCTGCGCCGTGCGTTGCATCCAGGTGCCGACGTTCGACACCAGGGCACCGGCGAACCAGATGCGGTAGTTGCGTCCCGAGAGGGACCGGAACATGGCCGTCACTGCTGTGCGAGCCTCCTCATGATCTCGGTGGCGTCGGCGAGCGTCTGTCGCTCGGCCGGCGTGAGGGCGGTGAGCCGCGGGCTCAGCCAGCCGTCGCGTCGTCGTCGGGTCTCCTCGACGAAGGCCGCACCGGCCTCGGTCGTGCCGATGAGGACCTTGCGGCGGTCGTCGCCGTGCAGGCGCTTCGACACGAGTCCGCGCTCCATCAGGACCGCGACGGTCTTCGTCATCGACGGCGGGGTGACGCCGTCCTGCCGGCTGAGGTCGGCGAGGGTCATCGCTCCGTCGCGGTGGAGCCGGGCGAGGGCGGAGAACTGCGCATCCGTGACCGCCTGGTCGGCCTTCTGGTTGCGCAGGGTCCGCGAGAGCCGGTTCACCGCGATGCGGAGGTCGGTCGCGAGCGACGTTCGGGAGGCAACGGCGGGCATGGTCGTTAGCCTATCAAATTAGTTCAGCGAACGAACCGGTTGTGCGCGGGGCGGACTCGGAATGCTTGACGCAGGTGTACCGTTCGGACTGTGGGCAACAGGTGTTGCTCAAGTGAACGGAAGAAGGAGCACATGTCCGAGTTCGAGGGCAAGGTCGCCGTCGTCACCGGTGGCGGCAGCGGCATCGGCGAGGCGATCGCGAAGGAGCTCGCCTCAGCGGGCGCGAAGGTCGTCGTCACCGACATCAAGCGCGACGCCGCAGAGCGCGTCGTGGCTGAGATCGAGTCCGCCGGCGGGACCGCGAGCGCGTTCGAGGCGAACTCCGCGCTGGCCGCCGACAACGAGCGCATGGTGCAGTTCGCCGTCGACACGTACGGAGCGCTGCACCTCGCCGTGAACAACGCCGGCATCGGTGCCGCCCCGCAGCCGATCGGCGAGTACGACGTCGACGCCTGGGACCGCGTCCGTGCGGTCGACCTCGACGGTGTCTTCTACGGGCTCCGCTTCGAGATCCCCGCGATGCTCGCCGCCGGCGGCGGCGCGATCGTGAACATGTCGTCGGTGCTCGGCTCGGTCGGCATCGCCCAGAACGCCGCGTACGTGGCCTCGAAGCACGCGCTCGTCGGGCTCACCAAGGTCGCCGCGCTCGAGTACACGGCGCAGGGCGTCCGCACCAACGCGGTCGGCCCGGGCTTCATCGACACCCCGCTCGTGCGCTCGTCGCTCTCGGCCGAGGCGCTCACTGCGCTCGAGCAGGAGCACGCGGCCGGCCGGCTCGGCACCGACGCCGAGGTCGCCGCGCTCGTGCTCTTCCTGCTGAGCGACAGGGCGTCGTTCATCAGCGGCAGCTACCACCTGGTCGACGGCGGGTACAGCGCCCACTGACGTCGGCGTGCCCGGTACCTCCGGGCGTGCCTGGTGTTTCCGGGCATGCGTGGTCCCTCCGGGCGTGCCTGATGCGTCCGCGCGTGCCTGGTGCCTTCGGGTGTGCCTGGTGCCTCCGGGCGTACCTGGTGTTTCCGGGCGTACCTGGTCGTCACGTTCGTCCAGGTACGCCCGTTTTCGCATCCGATAGCGGCCGCTTTGGGAAGGAACGGGCGGACGGGAGGCCCGGATCACGTGACCGACGCCGGTCACGTGATCCGGGCCTCCCGTCCGCTCGCACCGCGGCGTGTCAGCGCGACACCGCGCTCGCACCGCGGCGCCACCGCGGCGCGTCAGCGCGACACCGCGCTCGCACCGCGGCGCGTCAGCGCGACACCGCGCTCGCACCGCGGCGCGTCAGCGCG
>NZ_LDQC01000033.1 GCF_001475545.1 Curtobacterium luteum
CCTCCCCCCACCCCAGCGGCAGCCCCAGAGGTAAAGTGCCTGTACCTCCCCGCCATTTTCCAACCAAACTCAAAATGCGCTGAGGTGCACACATGCCGTCGTGGGGCTTCTGTTCTGTCTGCCTGAAGCGCGTTGGAGTGACAAAGCAGAGCTCCCCGACGCCGGTTTGTCAGAACTGCCGCTCTATGAGGCCGAAGGTTCCACAAGTGCGCCGCTTGTCGCCGGCTAAGAGGACCACTTGCGGGAGTTGTGGGAAAGACGTCGAGAGGTCGCGTACTTCTGCAGCGCAGCAGTACTGCCTTCCTTGCAGGCGCGAAGGTCTTGCGCCGAAGAAGGTTCGGCCGTGCGGCACTCTCGCTGCGTACGACAAAGGTCGCTGCAGATGCCCAGAGTGTCGTGCGGCCAAAGCTAAGGCATGCCGCGAATATAACGCCCGCTTCCGCGCGAAGAACGGGTATGCAGCGTGGGCTAAGTACCGCCGTCCTGAAAACGCGGGCACCTGGATCGGTAAGCGGCGACGCTATGAGATCTACGCTCGTGACAACTTCACTTGCGGCATCTGCGATGACGCTGTCGACATGACGCTGCACTGGAATGACGATATGGCGGCGTCGCTGGACCACATCAGGCCGCGCTCTCATGGTGGCGATGATTCAAACGAAAATCTGCGCATGGCGCATCGAGTATGTAACTCCTTGCGGCAGGCTCCCGAACTGGCTTAGGAGGCGTCATGGCTGCGAAGCTGCGTGCCGTCAAGCCTGGTGAGGCTGGTCCGGCGAAGAAGCTGACGATCATCGAGGCCATTGAGGCTGGCGATCGTCTGGCTGAGCTCGAAGCGACGCATCGTCGTATTGGTAAGGCGGTGCAGGATGAGGAAACGCCTGCACGGGATCTTGCTTCGTTGACGCGACGGCAGATGGAGATTTCGAAGGAGATCGAGTCGCTGCGTCGTCAGGTGGTTGAGGAACGGACGGATGCAGCGCATGTCGCAGATGCAGCGTTCGACGCGACGGCTGTCTGAGGTTGCTCGTCATGTCATTGCGCCCTCGGGCATCGTGTCGACGGGTTGGCCGGCTGTTGAGGCTCGCATCAAGGACTTCGGGGACGAGTTCGATGAGTGGCAGCGCGGCGCGTCACAGCTGATCCTCGCGAAGCGTGCGAACGGTGACTACGCGGCGACGGTTGGCGGCATCACGCTGAGCATCCCGCGCCAGGTCGCTAAGACGTACATGATCAGCCGGATCATTTTTGCGCTGTGCACCTTGTTCCCGAACCTGACTGTGCTGTGGACTGCGCACCGCACTCGTACGGCGTCGAAGACTTTCGCGTCGCTTCGGGGGTTTGCTGGCCGCAAGTCGGTTGAGCCCTACATCCGGGCAATTCGTGCGGTGAACGGCGAGCAAGAGATCCAGTTTACAAACGGGTCGATCATCATGTTCGGAGCTCGTGAGGGCGGCTTCGGGCGCGGGTTTGACGAGGTCGACGTCGAGGTATTCGACGAGGCGCAGATCCTCACCGAGAAGGCGCTCGAGGATATGGTCGCGGCAACGAACCAGTCCCGGTTCCCTGCCGGTGCGCTTCTGTTCTTCATGGGGACGCCTCCGCGACCTGTTGACCCGTCTGAAGCCTTCAAGCTGCGGCGTCGGGAGGCGCTTGCTGGCGAGACGGAAGATGCCGTTTACATCGAGTGCTCGGCGGACGATGATGCCGAGCCCGATGATCGGGAGCAGTGGGCGATCGCTAATCCGTCGTACCCGCACCGCACCCCGCTGCGGTCGATGCTGCGCCTGCGGAAGAACCTTCCGTCTGATGAGTCGTGGAAGCGTGAAGCGCTCGGTATTTGGGACAGCGACTTGTCCGGCTCGCGGGCGATCACTGCATCGCAGTGGGAGGCGACGGGCATCGAGGTTGCTCCTGAAGGCTTACAGTCGTTTGGCGTCGCGTTCTCGCAGGACGGTTCACGTGTGTCTTTGGCAGGTGCTCGTAAGCATGACGATGGCGTGCATGTAGAGCTCGTTGACGCGCTTGTTGGTGACGTC
This sequence comes from Curtobacterium luteum, assembly GCF_001475545.1. GTDB lineage: Bacteria > Actinomycetota > Actinomycetes > Actinomycetales > Microbacteriaceae > Curtobacterium > Curtobacterium luteum_A. The sequence goes on from NZ_LDQC01000033.1 coordinate 2,040, forward strand.
GACCAGGGCCTAGGTGCTCTCGCCGATTGGCTGGCTGAGCGGTGGCGGAAGAGTGACCAGATTGCACTGTCGGGCCGGTCAGGCGCGCTGGTTCTGGCGCATCTGCTTCGTGAGCGGAAGGTTCCGTCGTACCGCATTCACTTGCTGACGACGCCGCAGTATTTCCAGGCGTGCCAGTTCCTGCTTGATGGTGTACGTGAGGGCACTGTCACGCATCTCGAGCATGAGGGGCAGCAGGTGTTGGACGAGTCGGTGGCTGTTGCGGACAAGAAGACGCGCGGTGGTGCGTGGGGTTGGTCTGTGACGGTCCCTGATGGTGACGAGACGCCGATTGAGGCGGTGAGTGTTGCTTTGTGGGCTGCGCGTACGTCGAAGCGTGCGTCGCGTGTTGATTCGAAGATGAAGGTTGTGGTGATGTAGATGCCTCGCATTCCGCAGCTGACGCCTCAGGACCAGGACACGTTCGACTCGCTGTTTAACCAGTGGCAGGGTAAGCAGTTCCGCAACTGGCTTCGGACGACGTACTTCGACGCGAAGCAGCCGTTGAAGGATCTGGGCATCAGCATCCCGCCGCAGCTGCGGAACATTGAGACGGTCCTTGGTTGGCCGGCGAAGGGCGTCAACAGCCTTGGCCGGCGCTGCGTCTGGGACGGGTTCGTTGTACCCGGTGACGACGCTGATCCGTTCGGCCTCGGCCAGATCGCGTCGGAGAACAACCTCGACACGGAGATCCCGCAGGGCATCACGTCCGCACTGATCCATTCGACGGCGTTCATCGCGACGACGACCGGTGATGTGCAGTCGGGTGAGCCTGCGATCGTGCAGACGGTCCGATCGGCGCTGTGGGGAACTGGCATCTGGGATCGCCGTAAGCGTGCGCTGTCGTCCGCGCTGTCGGTGGTCGGCACTGACACAACCGGTGCGGCGTCCGAGTTTGTGATGTACCTGCCGGACCGTGTGCTCGAAATCAACGCGACCGGCGGCGGACGCTGGCAGGTGTTCCAACAGCGGAACCCGCTCGGCCGTGTACCGGTTCAGCCGCTCGTGTATCAGCCGGAGCTTGACCGTCCGTTCGGTCATTCACGCATCACGCGTGCTGCGATGGCGCTGACGGATCAGGCGATCCGGACGATGCTACGTGCTGAGGTGTCGGCGGAGTTCTACTCGGCCCCACAGCGGTATCTGCTGGGCGCTGACGAGTCGGCATTCCAGGACGCGAACGGCAACGCGGTGTCGAAGTGGAAGGCCGTTATGGGCCGCTTCCTGGCGATCGGCCGCGACGAGGAAACCGGCGAGATGCCCCAGATCGGGCAGTTCGCTCAGATGTCGATGGAGCCGCACCTGGCGCACCTTCGGCAGATCGCGCAGAACTTCGCGTCTGACCAGAACCTGCCTGTTTCGGCTCTAGGGATCGTGCAGGACAACCCGGCGTCGGCTGAGGCTATTTACGCGGCGAAGGAAGAACTCGTTGTTGAGGCTGAGGGTGCTACGCGCGTGTTTGGTCAGGCGCTTGTGCGTGCGCAGCGTGACGCTGTGCAGCTGCGTGACGGGCTCGACGTTGTGACCCCGGAGCTGCTGCAGTTGCGCGCGAAGTGGCGGAATCCTGCTACTCCGTCGATGGCTTCTGCTGCTGATGCGGTGACGAAGCAGGTTCAGACGTTTCCGTGGATGGCTGACTCGGACGTTCCGCTTGAGCAGCTGGGGTACGACGATGCGACGTTGGCGCGGCTGCGTGCTGACCGTCGTCGTTCGCAGGTTGGCGTGTTGACGTCGAGTTTGCGGTCTGCTGCGGCGACTGCGTTGGCTGATCCGACTGTGGCGGAGGTTGCTGGTTCTCGTGGCGACGGCAGCTGAGGTTCAGGTTCTCCGTTCGTCGATCGATGACTTGTCGACGTTGGCCATCAGCGATCTGAACGCTCTGCTACGTCAGTTGGGCGATGTGGACCCGCAGTCGGTGCGTGATGCGCTGCTTGAGGCGTACCCGCAGCTGGTGAACCGCTACGCATCGGTCGCTGGTGAGGTAACGGCCACCTGGTACGAGCAGGTGCGGCCGAACAGCGGCTACGCGGTCGCTCAGGGTTCCGTGGATGCGGAGCAGACAAATCAGCTCATCCGGTACGGCGTCCGACCGCTGTTCGGTGTTGGTGACGCTACTGCACTGTCGCTGTTGGGCGGGAGCTTGCAGCGGCTGATTGCTGGCGCTTCGCGCGACACCGTGGGCGGCAACGTGGCTCGGGAGCGAGCAGCGGGCACGCAAATTACGTGGGCTCGTGTGCCGCAGGTCGGTTGTTGTGCGTTTTGCGCGCTGCTCGCTTCCCGAGGGGCTGTGTACGGCAGCGAAAAGGCGGCTAGCGGCGTTGTGGGACGCGGCATGGAACGCCAGCTGCAGACCGACAGGCTTGGCCGCACCTCGTATCGAGGTAAGGGCGTGAAGGCCCGCGGGTCGGCGTTAATCGGGCAGCAGTACCACGACTTCTGCCGATGCACCGCAGCACCGGTCGAGCGCGGCGAAGAGTTGCCGTACGACCGACAGACCTACCTGGATCTGTACCGGTCGGTTGAATACGACGGCTATAAGGGCACGCTGCGCGAGATGCGGGCGGCTCACGGCCTGAAATGACTACCCCATGCGGGGTTTACGCCGACGCTCGGCGGTCAACGAGCGGAATGGAGACACCATGAGCGACGAAACGCCCACTGGCGGTAAGCCGGAGTTCACGCCCCCGGCATCGCAGGACGAACTGAACCGCATCATCGCGGATCGGATTGCACGCGAACGGGCAAAGTTCAGCGACTACGACGACATCAAGTCGAAGGCGTCCAAGTTCGACGAGCTCGAGGCTGCTAATCGCAGCGAGCTCGAGAAGGTCAGCGCTACCGCTTCCGAATGGGAGCAGAAGGCAGCTGCCGCGAACTCGGAACTGGTGCGGCTTCGCGTCGCGACGAAGTTTGGCATCTCTGAGGAAGACCTGGACCTTCTGGGCTCTGGTTCCGAGGAGGAGTTGACAAAGCGCGCTGAACGTATCAAGTCACTCACTACCCCGGCTGAGCAGGAACCGCAGCGTCAGGAGCTGCGTGTGCCTGGTGAGTCGAAGTCTCCTGACCTGCCGTTGAACGGCGACGGACTCGAGAACGCCCTCCGCGGCGTTCTCGGCATCACAACTACTTAGGAGCACTCATGGCGCAGACCGCCGCAACTACCACTGGCCAGTTTGCTGGCTTTATCCGCCCGGAGCAGGCGCAGGGCTACTTCGACGAGGCGCGTCGCTCGTCTGTTGTCCAGCAGCTGACCCGGCAGATCCCGCTCGGCGCTGCAGGCGTCGAGATCCCGTACACCACCTCGAAGCCGACCGCTTCGTGGGTTGCTGAGGCCGGCCAGAAGCCGACCACCAGCGGCGGCAAGGGCCTCAAGACGATCAGCCCGAAGAAGATCGCTGCGATCTCGGTCGTTTCGGCTGAGGTTGTCCGTGCGAACCCGGGCGGCTACATGGACGACCTTCGCCAGGACATCGGTGAGGCGTTTGCTCTCGCGTTCGACGCTGCTGCCCTGTACGGCACCAACTCGCCGTTCGGTGCAGGCAACTTCATCAACGCCACCACGAAGGCTGTCACCCTCGGCACTGCGACGCAGGACAAGGGCGGCATCTTCGCGGACGTGAACGCTGGCCTGTCGCTGCTCGTCAACGACAAGAAGCGTCTCACCGGGTTCGCGTTCGACTCGATCGCTGAGCCGCTGTTCAACGGTGCGACTGACACCAACGGTCGTCCGCTGTTCATCGACAGCCCGCTCGAGGACGCTTCCCCGCTGGTTCGTGGCGGCACCCTTCTGGGTCGTCCGGCGCGCATCGGCGATGGTGTCACGAACGGTACCGTCCTCGGCTTCGGCGGCAACTGGTCGAAGGCTGTGTGGGGCGTCGTTGGTGGCATCACGTACGACGTTTCGACGCAGGCTGCGGTGACGATCGACGGTGAGCTCGTCTCCCTGTTCGAGAACAACCTTGTCGCGGTTCGCGCTGAGGCAGAGTACGGCTGGCTCGTCGACGACGCGCAGTCGTTCGTGAAGTACAACGAGCCCGCTGCAGCCTGATGGCTGAGCTCGTTTCCCCGGCAGGCACCGTCGTGAACGTCGACGGCGACCTGGCGGAGCGGCTGACCGCGCAGGGCTGGTCCTCGACGGACAAGCCGAAGCGTGGCCGGCCGCAGCAGACCGAAACCGAAGAGTGAGTGAAGGTGGGGGCGTCATGTCGTGGACCTCAACGGACGATGTGATCGGCTCGTGGATTGGCGACGACGCCCCCACCAACACTGCTCAGGTGCAGGTATGGATTGACCGTGCGGAGCGGATGCTGCGTCAGCGGTTCACCACCCTGCAGACGCGGATTGACGAGGGCGAGCCGGACCTGCTCGAGACTGTCAAGGACACTGTGTCTGCGATGGTGCAGCGGGTGTTCCGGAACCCTGAGGGGATCCGGCAGACCTCGGTGACTACGGGGCCGTTCTCTGAGCAGCGCACCTATGGCGGAAATCAGCCGGGTGCGTTGTACATCGCCGATGAGGAAGCGGGAGCGCTTACCGGTCGAGTTGTGTCGGGTGCGTACGAGATCGACCCGCTGATCGGTTACACATATCCGGGCTCGGGGCCGGTGATCCTGTGATCGTTACCCGGCTCCGACGGCAGGCGACTGGTGTTGACAGGTATGGCAAGCCGACGTACACGGAAGTGGCTTCCGACCTCGATGTCGTCGGTTGGGCACCTCAGGTGTCCGCCGAATCGAACGGCGTCGAGGTGCAAACGCTTGAGTATGGCGGGACGCTGTACCTGCACCCTCGTAGCGATGTCGCCGATGACGACGCGTTTCTGGTCTATGGCGTGCGTTACGAAGCTGATGGGCCGAAAGCGTTGTGGAAGCACCCGACTGGGCGCTACCCGGGCGACGTGCTGATCGTGAAGCGCAAGGAGTTCTCAGATGGCTAAGGGTGTGCGCGTCAAAATCAATACGGCCGCTTGGGCGGCGGCTGTCACATCAAATGCGGCTTATGTTGAGGGGCCGGCGCAGGCGGTCGCTAGCAAGCTTGTTGGCGGGACCGTTGATCTCGTTGAAGCACCCGCGCGGCGCGGCGGTTCTCGTGTCCGTGCTCGCGTTTCCCACGGAACGAATCATTTCCAGGAAGCGAACACCAACGCGCTCGTTTCCGCCCTCGCGGCAACGTTGCCCTTGGGGCGTTCGTGAGGGCGATTCTTTACCCGGACCTGACTGCGGTACATATCCCGAAGCTGCAAGCAATGCTGGACGCCTCGGGTGAGCCGTACGCGGACGGGGCAAAGGTCAGCAACCGGGTACTCGCAGGTGCCCAGCGAATGGTTACAGTGCAAGCCATCGGCGGCACTGGAGCATCCGACACAATCGACCGCGAGTATCACGTTGTGAACGTCTACGCGAACGACGAGGCTGACGCGGCAGATCTCACTGCACTTACGCGGGCTTTCATCACCGCGCGCGGTGACGGAACAGTTTGCGACGGTAACCCCGTCGTCTTCACCGCGATCAATGTCCATCCCTCTCCTGTCGAGACGGTCGACGAAACGTACCGATGGCGCATGATCGTCGAGCTTCGACGACGCGGCATTCAGCTCTAACTACACACATGCTTCCCCGCCCTACCGGGGTGCCCACGGGCGACTTGCCCATGACCACTACCGGAAGGAGCCCTCGTGGCCCTGAACTCTGACAATGTCCGCGTTGCGGTCACGGGCGCGCTCTACGTCGGCCCGACGACTGTCACCGCCCCGACGTCCGCTTCGTCCGCGCTCGGCGCTGATCTAAAGGACCTCGGCTACTTCTCCGACGACGGCGTTACTGAAACTCGCGACCGGTCGTCCGACACCATCCGTGGCTGGCAGAAGGCCGCGACCCTTCGTGAGGTCGTGACGGAAGCATCCCTGTCGTTCCAGGGGGTTCTCGTTGAGACGAAGAAGGAAACGGTTGAGCTGTATTACGGTTCGACGGTTGCCGCGGACGGATCGATCAAGATCAACCCGTCGAACACCGGTGGACGCAAGACCTACGTGCTCGACATCATCGACGGCGATGAGCTCATTCGAGCGTACGTGCCGTCCGGTGAAATCACTGACGTTGGTGATCAGACGTTCGCGTCGGGAGAGCCGATCGGTTACGACGTGACTGTCACTGCTTACCTCGTGACGGACGCTGACGGCAACGAGTACTCCGCGATCAAGTGGTACTCGAGCCTTGACACGTCGGGGGCGTGATGCAGACGTACCGCAACATGCTCACCGATGAGGTGCGCAAGTTCACTGCAGAGGAAGCCAGGGGCCGCAACAAGGGCGTCTGGGTGCTCGTGACTGGGGTCCCTTCTACGCCCCGCAAAACCTCTTCGAAGTCCAGCGACTCGAAGTGATGAACGGGGCGACCGGCCCGTAGGGGGGCCGGTCGTCCTCTCTGACCCCTACTAGGAGAAACCATGTCTGACGACATTGAGATCAAGCAGTCCGCTCGAAAGCCGATCGGCATCAAGTACGGCGATCACAAGTTTGAGCTTTCCGGGCGCATCCCGCCTGAGATCCTGTCTGCGCGAGCAGGAATGTCCCGTAAGGGACTGACTGTTTCGCAGTACAACGAAGAGATTGGCGCGCTCGTCATCGACGCGTTCTACGTGCACGTGCTGCCGGCTGAATTCCGTGACGTCATTGACCTCGAGGATGTAGCGGCTGTGTTTGAGGCATGGTCGAAGAAGGTGGGCCTGGGGGAATCGAACGCCTCCGAGAACTAGCGCGGAGGCACCCATCGGAGTTCACGTACGAGCTCCACACCTTGGGCTACAAGCCGGAAGACATCGGGGAGGCGGCTGACCATGTGCTGGTCAGCCGCCTCCTTGATGTTCGGCTGAAAGACACAACGTCGTGGTTGTTCGCTGCAGTGAACAACTGGGATTTCCCGGTGTCGCGTGAGTGGATGGTTGCCGCGGACCACTTCGATGCTTTCGTGCGTTCGAAGTCCGGCCGCAGGAAGCCGAAGCCTTACCCGCGGCCGTGGAAGAACGCTGATGCAACAAAGCTCGGTGGCACGAAGTTGTCGCCGGCTGCAGCGCGTGACCTTCTACGTCGCGCTCGAGATGAAGGTGTTGGTACGCCGATGCCTACGCCGACGTACGGGTGAGCGTGAGCCGCTTCGCGGCGGTCCACCACACCTTCGACTCGGTTTGCACCGCCCAGCCTTCAGCGAGCAACTTCGCGAGCTGCTTCTTGTGTCGCGGGTTCTGGTCGAAGTACTTGATTGTCTTCAGTTCGACCTTCGGCTTAGCCATGGACGAATCGTAATTCCACAACGCGCCGGACGCAACGGCCATGTCTACCCCAGAAGGAGGTTGCCGTGGCTGAAGAGGCAGTGGCATATGTATCGATCGTTCCTGTGTCTCGTGGGGCTGGGAAGCAGATTGAGCAGCAGATCGGTGGCCAGAGCGTTGGTGCGTCGGTCGGCAAGCAGCTTGGTAGTGGGATCACGGGCGCTATCGGTTCGTCCATCCGTGGCGCTGCAACAGCGACCGTGGCTGCGGGGGCCGCCGCGATCGGCGCTTCGCTGGTCAAGGGCTTCGCACGCCTCACTGCTATCGACACAGCTCAGGCGAAGCTGAAGGGCCTCGGCAACTCCGCTTCCGACATCAGCAAGATCATGGACAACGCCCTCGGCGCTGTGCGTGGTACGGCGTTCGGCCTGGATGCGGCTGCTGGTGTCGCTGCTGGTGCGGTCGCTGCGGGCATCAAGCCCGGTGAGCAGCTGCAGCGCGTGCTCGGCCTGGTTGCTGACTCGGCGACGATCGCCGGTACGGACATGAGCTCGATGGGCTCAATCTTCAACAAGGTTGCGGCGTCGGGCAAGTTGCAGGGTGACGTCATTGCGCAGCTGCAGGACGCCGGTGTGCCGGTGCTGCAGTTCGTCGCCAAGGAGATCGGCAAGACCGCTGCTGAGACGTCGAAGCTCGCGTCTGAGGGCAAGATCGACTTCGCGACATTCGCAAACGCGATGGAAGCTGGGCTTGGTGGCGCTGCACTGTCTTCTGGTGACACGTTCACTGGTGCTCTTGCGAACGTGGGGGCCTCGCTTGGGCGTATCGGTGCCGGGTTCCTCGGTGGTGTGTTTCCGAAGCTCGCTCCGGCGTTCCAGGCCCTGACGACTGCTCTCGGTCCGATTGAGGCCGGCGCTAAGACAGTTGGCACGGCGGTTGGCTCGTTCGTCAACCCGGCCATTGACAAGCTCGTCAGTCTCATCCAGGGCGGCACTTCAGTGTTTGCTGGAATGGGGCAGGTGATTGCTCCTCTCGGCGCAGCATTCGTTGCCCTGGGTGCGGGTGGCCTTGCGCCGTTGATCGCAAAGATCCCGCTGCTGGGCGGACTTGCTGGCCCGATCGGTGCATTGGCTGGTCCTATCGGGATCGTTGTTGCTGCTATCGCCGGACTTGTTGCCACTACTCCGGAGCTGCGGGCGGCGCTTGGCGGGGCTTTCAATGAGATCTTGCCGCTCCTGCAGGCCATCGGCTATTCAGTGCAAGAAGCATTTGGCCAGTTGGGTCCGATCATTGCCCAGCTTGCAGGGCAGCTCGGCACCGCTCTTTCGGCCGCGGTAGTTACTGCGTTGCCGATCGTGCAGTCCCTGCTGGGCGTGATCGCAAACCTCATTCCGGTACTCACGCCGGTTATTGCGATGATCGCTGGCGCACTTCTGAATGCGTTCAACCTCCTGGTGCCGCCGATTCTGCAAGTGGTCAATACGCTGTCTTTGCTGATTGATCAGCTCGTCCCGGTCCTGCTTCCGGTGTTCTCGCAACTCATTGCTGCCATTGCCCCACTAGTGGCAACGATCATCGGTACCCTGGCTCCGGTGTTTGCCCAGTTGATTACCGCGATCTCTCCGCTGATCAGCCAGATCGCTGGCCTGCTCATTCCAATCATCCAGGCACTGCTTCCGGTGATCACAACTGTGTTCAACGCGATTGTGCCGATCATTCAGGCTGCGATGCAGATTGTGCAGGGTGTCATCCAGGTTGTCACTGGTGTCATCAGTGGTAACTGGTCCCAGGTGTGGGCTGGCATCAAGAACATTTTTCAGGGTGTTTGGAACGCAATCAAGGCGATCGTTGTTGGTGCGATCAACATTGTTCGGTCCGTGATTACGGCGGGTATTAACGTCGTCCGCTCTCTTTGGACCGCGGCGTGGAACGCAATCAAGAACATCATCCCGACCATCTGGAACGGCATCGTAAGTGGTGTCACATCCGGCATCAGCAAGGTCATCACCAGTGTCGGCACCATCCAGGGCAAACTCAATTCTGCTTTGGCGGGCGCTGCCACCTGGCTTGTAAGCGTCGGTAAGAACATCATCAGCGGCCTCGTCAACGGCATCAGCGGTGCCGCTGGTCAGGTCACGGAGAAGATGAAGAGCATCGCGCAGGGTGCCATCAGCACGGTGAAAAACTTCCTCGGAATTCATTCGCCATCGCGTGTGATGGCTCAGCTCGGTGGGTATGTCGCGCAGGGTCTTGCGAATGGCATCAAGTCTGGTAGTTCCGGTGTTTCGTCGGCGGCTCGGTCGATGACGAATGCTGTTTTGTCGGCGTTTGATTCGAAAAAGATCAGGGCAGCGCAGCGTGACGGGCTGCTTCGTGCGATTAGTTCGGGTACGTCGCAGTTGGCTCGCCTTGCTGACCGTCGTAAGAGCATTGCGTCGAAGATCACTGCAGCTAACAAGAAGCTGACGGCTGCCGTGAAGGTGCGGGACGACTACAAGAAAAATGTTCTGTCTAACCTGACCAAGTTCGATGCGACCGACTACCGCACGCCGACGAGCCTGATTTCGGCGCTGACGAAGCGTGTTGCGCAGACGAAGCAGTTCACGTCTGTGATGCAGCAGCTCCGGAAAATGGGGCTCGACTCGGCTACATACCAGCAGTTCATTGCTGCGGGTGTCGACGCTCTGCCGCAAGCTAAGAATCTTCTTGCGGGTGGCGCGTCGAAGGTGAAGCAGGTTGCTTCGCTTCAGGGTCAGTTGTCAAAGGCGTCGAGTTCATTTGCGACGTCAGCCGCGAATGATCTATATGGCGCTGGCGTCAATGCGGCGAAGGGCCTTGTGAAGGGTTTGCAGTCACAGCAGGCGGCGATCACCAAGCAGATGAACGCTATTGCCAAGTCGATGGTGAGCTCCATCAAGCGACAGTTGGGGATCCATTCGCCGTCTCGTGTGTTTGACCGCGAGGTTGGGCAGATGATCGGCGCGGGCCTCGAGCGCGGCTTGTACAGCAAAGTCGGGGCGGTCACGGATGCGACGGCAGCCCTAGTAGCGATCCCCGCCGCCCGGTCGCTGGACGTCAACACTTCTATCCCGGTCGTTCGCGCTCCGCGTCCGGTTGCTGCCATCGACCAGCTCGGGCAGGGCGGCGGCGCAACCGTGAACAAGACGTGGAATGTCTACGAAGCGACATCTGCTGAGGCGACTGCGTTGGCAGTGGAACGCCGTGAACGCGCGCAGTACGCGTAATGGAGGACGAACATGGGCCTTGCACGACGTATCGGCTCGATCGATCTTCATGGTGTCGACGAGTATGGGGCGGAGTGGATCACTGAGGAAGTGACTGGATGGGGGGTGCCCTCATCGAGTCGTGAGTTCACGCAGAAGCCCAGGCAATCCGGTGCCTGGGCTTCTGCGGGTTTCAGTAAGAACCGTGATGTTGCTATCACCGGAGTGATTATCTCGGATGATAGTGCGATCACTTCTTCCGCACTTGACCGCTTGTACGGGGAGGTCGCTGGCGGAAGCGTCCGTCTTGTTATTGACGAAGGAACTGGTGAGCGCTGGGTTGACGTCCTTCAGACGGACGAGCTGATCGCTACCTGGCTTGGCGACCGCGCCGTGCGGTACTCGCTCCAAGTCGCGTCGACGGATTGGCGCAAGTTCGGTGATGCGCTGAGTGGTGTGACGCAACTGCCGTCGACGTCTGGCGGGCTTGCAATTGGTGGTTCTGATACGGGTTCGACGACGGGCTTGTACACGCCAGATCAGGCGCAGGCTGCTGCTGATGCTGCGGGTTTGATGGTGGATCAGCCGAATGATGGCTTGTACCCGCTATTGAACAAGGATGGGTCGCCGGCGTCAACGTCGTATGTGAACGTGCTGATCTTGACTGGTGCGTTGACAGTGCCGTTCCGAATCAACGCGACGACGGTGACCGGTCAGGTGAACTTGAACAATCCTGGCAACGAGTCGGGGCCGGTCGTTCTTCGGATTGATGGCCCGTGTACTGGGCCTGTTGTGACGCATGTTTCGACGGGTAACGCGCTGGTGTTTTCGAGTTCGTTGGTGTTGCAGGACAACGAGTTCTTGCTAATCGATATGGATGCGCGGACTGCTTTGGCGAATGGCCAGGCGAACCGCGCCGGGTATATCACGTCGCGTGGTTGGAGCTCGTTTGACCCGGGCGATAACACGTGGGCGTTTTCTGCCGCCCGTTACAACTCTGAATCTCAGCTGTCGGTGGCGGCTGTTCCGGCTTGGCGTTAGGAGCCTCTGTTGACTATCTCTGCTTGGCCTCTTGATGCTGTGAATGGTGCGCCGACGTATTCGGGTCGGAAGCTGCGGCAGACGACGAACGCGCCGATGTTGGCTGGTGCGACTGCGGCCCGTCCGTTGGGTGCGTTCTCGGGTGTTCGTCCTGGTACGTCGTCGACGACGGTGACTGCCACGTCGACGGTTTGGACGTGCGCCCCGGTTGCTGGCGTGATTGACGGGGAGGCGGCTGCTGAGGCTGGCCCGTACACGTTCGCGTCGGATGCGAACGTGACGGGTTCGGTTACGGCGGCGAACGCGTCGAACCCTCGTGTTGACATCATCTACGTGCAGGTGTCCGACCCGGCTGAGGCGGATGGTTCGGCAGCTCCGGGCGTGAAGATCGACTACCTTGCGGGTACCGCGGCGAGCGTTCCGAATGCTCCTGCCGCTCCGGCGCGTTCGTTCGTACTTGCGCAGATCAACGTGCCGAAGTCGGGCGGTGGTTCGCCTTCTGTGACGTGGGTCGCCCCGGTCGCGGTTGCTGCTGGCGGTGTCCGGCCGGTGGACTCGCTGGCGAACCTGAATTCGTCTGCTGGGTACCCTGGCGCGTTGACGTACGTCTACAACGACGGGTCGAACAACGGTCTGTACACGTGGAGCGGATCAGCTTGGGTTGCCCAGAACACGGATGTTGCGGGGTCTGTCTCGTCTAAGAGCGGCTTCTCGGTGCAGTCGGGCACGACAGCCGTGCGAAACGGCAACTGGGTGCGGCTGTACTTGCATGTGGTTGGTTCGTACAGTTCGCTGACGAACTACGACATCGCTACGGTTTCCGCGAACTGCCGACCTTCTGCGGTCCGCGGCGGGGCAATCAACTTCACCGGCAGCGCGTTCCCGTCCTCGGGTGGTGTGCAGGTCGGAACTGACGGAACCGTGACGGTTTACAACGGCACGGGCGCGCACACGCAGGCGATTGGTTTCGTCGAGTATCCGATCTGATTGGGGATGCTGTGACCTACTCGTGGTTGTCCGTTGAGACGTTGACCGGGAAGGTGATCGCTGAGCTCCCTGATCTTGAGGTGGGGTCTGTGTCGAAGCAGATCGGTGATGCGACAACTGCGACGGCGAACTACCCGCTGACGGAACGGACGCCGGAGAACTGGCGTCGCGCGTTGCTCGAGGGCGGTGCGGCGTTCGTGCTCGTCGATGACGAGCATGGCGTCGCGCCGTGGGGTGCAATGGTGAACCGGTCGACGCCTGATGAGACGGACGTTGTTCCGGTGTCGTTGGCCACGTACGAGTCGTACCTTGGCCGACGTTACGTCGGCGATGAGGAGTACGACCAGGTGGGTGCGGTTGACATCATCATCGACCTGCTGACGAAGTACGTGCTCAAGGGTTCCAATGGCGGCATCCCTATGCGGATCGTTGTCGAGGGCTCGTCGCGTGGTGTCGTTGTTGATCAGTCGTATCAGGATTCGGCGGATAAGACGGTGCTGTCGGCGCTGCAAACCTTGTCGTCGCTTGAGGGTGGCCCGGAGTGGACGATCAACTGGGAGACGCTCGATTCGGGGCAGACGTACACTCCTGTGTTCCGTATCTCGGGAACGCAGCTCGGGTCGCGTGTCCCGGATGGGCTGTCTCCGGCCGCTACGTTTGAGATCCCCGGCCCTGTTACGTCGGTTTCGCTTGACCGTGACTACACGGACGGGAACGGCGCGAACGACGTGATGGCGACATCGACCGCTGCGGGTACTGCACGTCCGCAGTCGACGCATGTGGTGACACCTGATCCGCAGCGGCCGACGTTTGAGGAACGGTTCACCCCGGACACGGACGTGGACGACGACGATGTGCTGCAGTCCCACGCGGTCGCTCGCGCCGCGGAGATCGCGCAAGGAACGCAGACGTTGGCGTTGCAGTCCGCAGTACAGGATGCGCCACGGCTCGGCGTCGACTGGTCTGAGGGTGACGACATCGGTTACGTCGTAGGCGGGATCGACCGGTTCGGCCATGACCTGCTGCCCGCGTTTCCTGGCGGCATCACCGGCACTGTCCGTGCTGTCGGTTGGGTGCTTGATCTTGAAGGCTTGGAACGGGTTACGCCGGTTCTGGAAGGGCCAGGTGACTGATGGGCAACAAGGTCAGGATGCCGAACCGGTCTGAGACGCCGAAGCGTGTGCAGGACCTCGAGGATGACCTGAAACGGTTCGTTGCGTCCGTGGCGCGGTCGTTCCAGAAGTCCGCAGACAGCGTTTACCAGCGGGTGCTGGACGCGGTGCAGGCAATGTTTTGGACGCGCGACCAGTCGGACGCCCGGTTTGCTTACAAGTCGCATACACATGACGCCGGTGACATCACGTCAGGTACCGTCACTCGCCCGGTGAACACGTCGTCGGTGCAGGCGGATCAGCACCTCGGTGGCACGTACACGGGCACCACGGCGTCGTTCTCGGGTGGCGTGTCGGGTTCCAATGGTTCGTTCTCTACTGGCATCAACTCACCGGGAGCTCGCAACAACCAGGTCACGACCGGCTACGTCGCCGCCTACTTGGACGTGAACGGCAACCTCGGTTTCGCGCCGTCAACGCGCGCGTCAAAGGACATCGGCTCGGAGTACGCGGTCGACATGACCAAGTTCCTTGCGCAGAAGCTCTACAACTGGCAGTACAAGAACGGCGGCATGGTCGGCATCGGCCCGATCGCTGACGACCTTGAAGCTGCTGGCCTGACCGAGTTCCTGACGTACAGCATGGACGGGAAGTTGCAGGGTCTGCGGTACGAGTCGCTGACGATGGGCTTGTGGTCCGCGTACGTGCAGTCGCGCACGTCGACGCTGGCTGAGTTCAACAAGCGGATGGTGCAGACGTACTCAATGTCGTCGATGACCGCGCTGGGTATCAACGCGGAGAAGACGTACGACGTTGTGTGGCCGAAGGAGTTCGCGGACACGAACTACGCGGTCACCGCAAGTGTCACATCAGCCGGCGCGGTCCTCGGAGCATTGTGCGCCCTCGTGCCCGGTTCGAAGACGACGAAGGGCTGCAAGGTGTCGGTCCGGTCGCTCGGAATCGCACTGCTTGCCAACAACACGCTGACGGTGGAAGCGATTCACGTCTGACGTTTTCTGATCCATTCTCTCGCCGTCCACAGATTTGGGCGGCGTTCGTCGTTTCAAGGAGCATCCATGCCGTCGATCGACGTCACATCCGCACCCGACCGATTTCTCACCATGTCCGTCGACGGGTACGCACCAGGTCGCAACCGTCCCGGCAACTGCGCCAGGTGGACGTACTTCGCGATCGGCGGAGTCCCAAACACCACACCACTGCCCTCAGCGATCGCCGCGTGGGAGAACGCGCCGAAGCAGCACCGGCACCCGATCATCGACGGGAAGACGCGCATCCCCCGCGGCATGGTCATCGCGCTCGGCCCGACGAGCGGGCCACGGTGGGCCGGGGACAAGAACTGGATGTACGGCGACGTATTCACCGCCGACGGGGACGGCGTCGGTTACGACAGCGGCGGCCCCGCCACGGACTCCCTCGCCGGCCTCGGCGTCATCGGCCGCATCACGATCCGGCAGCGCATCGCGCAGACCGGCCGGCCACTGCTCGGGTTCCTGTCGTCATATGGCGGCTGGAACCTCACCACCAAGGCGCAGACGTTCACCCCGTCCCCGTCGAAGCCCACCGCTCAGGAGGAAACCATCATGGCATCTCAGCCCGTCGTGTACACGGACGGTAAGCGCTACGTCGGGGGTGATGAGGTCGCTGGCCTCTTCACGTTCTCGAACTCGAAGCAGCTCGCCGCGTGGAACAAGAACAGCCCCATCGTCCGCAAGGTCGACGCGGGCACCATCGACAAGCTCGCACGGAAGGCGAACAAGTGACCAACATCGTTGAGGTCTACCGCAAGGCGACCGATGTGTCCTCGAAGATCCAGGCGGCGTTCGCGGGTGGTGTGACGACGGGTGGTGTTACGAGCATCATCGCCGCCATCAACCCGAACTGGGATGCGCCAACCTGGCTGGTCGGCCTGATCACGCTCGCGGGTGCGCTGCTGTTCGGCTACCTGAAGAAGGAGAAGGTCGCGGTGTCGACGATCCAGGCGGATGGAACGGTCGTGCAGAACGGCACCGTTGATCTGGCTGACCTGCCTGAGCTCGAGATGCCGTCGTGGATCGCGGATCAGCTGGACGCGCAGGAGAACGTGGGTGTGGACGAGGCTGAGCAGGCTGCAGGTCCGGACGACGAACCGAAGCACGCCGCCTGATGCCAGCGTATGGTCCCTCGATCATCCAAGACCTCAGTGCAGGCCGTTCTGCACTGGTAGCGCCTGGATACTGCGCTTCAGTGAACAGCGCGCAGTTCGTGGCGCTGCAGCTGCTGTATCCGGTGGTGAAGGTGTCGTCGGCTCAGTTCGACAGCATCCGTGACGCGTGCACGAAACCGCAGGCGATCGATGCCGCGGTTCATGCACTGCCGTCGCTGATCCCGCTCGAGGTGCAGGGTGCGTCGGAGGAGTTCATCGAGAACGTCATGGGGCAGGTGGTCGTGAACGCGAACACCAACGCCAACACGGTCAATGCGAACGTCGTCATCCTCCGCGACCAGGTGAAGGCGCACGTCACCGTTGAGGCTGATCGGGTCATCGCTGCTATCTGATCTGTCGGCATCCCACGGAAGGGGGCGGAATGGCTGACGGGGACCAGCAGCAAGTAACTCTCGGCGAGGTGTACCGCGCTGTTCTCGACCTCCGGCAAGAGCTCCGGAACATGGTGTCCAGGCAGGAGTTCACGGTGGTGGTGCAGAACCTCGAGGACCGGCAGCTCGCTCAGCAGAAGGATCTGTCGGAGCGCGCGGAGGCTGCCGGCAAGGAGCACATCCGGATGGACGCTGAGCGGGACAAGGTTGCTGCATCGACGCATCAGGAGCTTGTGGATCTTCGAAAGGAGGTTCGTGATCAGAAGCGGGCTCAGGAAGATGCCGAAGAGAAGCGGAAGGCCGCTGCTCGGCAGACGTGGACAGCGATCGGGCTGGCCGTGTTCGGTGTGATGCTGTCCGTGCTTCGCGACTTCTTCATCCCGGGAGCAGGTGGCTGACGATGATGCTGTTCGCGAGGGTCCGCCGTGGTGCGGGCAAGGTGGCGTGGTCGCTGGTCACGTTGTGGGTGGTCGTCGCTCTTGTGGTGGCTACCGTCGTCGCTGGGTTCATGGTGCTGTACAACGATCGGCAGGAGCTGATCCACACGAACCAGGCGCTGATCAATCAGGTGAAGCAGTCCGGTCAGACGCCGGTAGTGGATTCGCCGAGCGAGGTTGTGCAGGGCCAGGCCGGCGCTCGGGGTGCTGACGGTGAACGTGGTCCTGCGGGCCCGCGCGGTGAGATGGGCGTGCAAGGTCAGACCGGGCCTGCAGGCCCGGAAGGTCCGCCCGGTGAGGACGGCAAGGACGGCTCTACGGGCACTCCGGGCACTGATGGTGCTACTGGTGATGCTGGTGCCACTGGCGCGCAGGGTGACACGGGAGCGACGGGGCCTACAGGTCCGACCGGCCCGCAGGGGCCGAAGGGTGACACCGGTGCTACTGGCGCACCAGGCAAGGACGGCGCACCGGGTGCTGCAGGCAAAGATGGCCGCTCCGTCTCGTCCGTCGCGTGCGTGATGGATGGCGCTGGCACGTTCGTTGTGTTCTACGACCAGGGCGGCGCTGAGATCGGCCGCGTCCAGGAGGTGTGCGTCCCGTCGTCGTGACGGGCGCACGCCTCCCCACTTACTTCTCAACCGCCCCATGCTCGGGGCGGTTTTTCGTTTGACCCGAAAGGCTGCTCATGGGCAACCCGCAACTCGTATCAGTCGACTCCGACACCAAGCTGCCGCCCAGCAGTGTCCTCACGGCACTCGACGGCCGCAACGACCAGCGGTATCGCAGCGTCAACGCGCAGCCTGTCACCGTCACCGTTGAGCACAAGGTGCACGCGCTCGGCTACCCGTACGCTGTCATGCGTGCGCGGACTGGTGGCACGTTCCGCCCGAACCTGATCGACAAGCGGTACGGCAATGACTTCGATGTCACCAACCCGACATCGACTGGGACCGCTTTCAAGCCGACCCGTGAACGCCTCGACTCCTTCGCACGCCGGATGGGTCTGCCCGTAGTCGTCAACGCGTCCGGATGGAACGTTACTTCCAACTCGGGTGAGGTGCGTGGCGCGCAGATCCGCAACGGAAAGATCTTCCACGACTTCGAAGCCACCAACCTCAACGGCTCACCGGCCGGCATCGAGGGCATGGGTTTGCTCCCGAACGGGCAGCTGAAGTGCTTCTCCGCGCTCCGTGGGGACACTGCCGCGAGCATGGTCGCGCAAGGTGTTGTGCACTCGTGGTCGTACGGCCCGAACCTCGTCATCAACGGTGTCGCGCAGGACCTCACTCAGCAGAACTGGCAGTACTTCCTGACTGAAATCAGCGCCCGCACGATCATTGGCCAGTCGCAGACAGGCGACATCATCATCATCGCCACGGTTGGGAAGACCAGCACGTCATCGACGTCCGGCCCAACTGGAATCACCGGCAACGACATGGTGAGCTTGGCCGTGTCCGAGGGCTGCTACAACGCATCCCTGTTCGACGGCGGCGGCTCCACGCAGGCGTACACGCAGGGTCTGTACACGATCCCGTCGTCGGACGACTCGACTGGTTACGACGGCATCGTTGGCCGACGGTCCGTCCCTGACGTGTTTGCCCTCACTGGCGAGTTCGTCACGTCGCGAGTGGACACCGGATGGCGCACCCTACCGCTGCGGTCCGGGTACGTCGCGAACGACGCAAACTCGACTCCGCAGGTACGTCAGCTCGACGGAATGATCGAGTTCCGCGGCATTGTGAAGCCGTCGTCAGGTTCGTTCCCCACCACGGACGCAATCGTGGGTGACCTTCCGCAGCAGTTCCGGTTCAACGGCGCATCCAAGTCGTGGGTGTCGTCGGGGAACGGCGGCAACACCCGCAAGATCAGCATCGCAACCGACTTCTCGGTCACGGTCGTCGGTAACACGAACACGCCGACGTACATGAACCTCGATCAAGTGTTCTGGCTGTCGGACGCGATCCTGTAACAGCAGAAGCGGCCCCCACCATTTTAGGTGGGGGCCGCTTTTGGCGTTAGAAGAGGATGCGTCGGGCGGGTGTTCGGCGTAGCACGGCAGCGACCGCCAGCGGCACGAACAACGCGATCAGAAACGTCCATTTGGATGACGGCAGACCGTACCGTTCCGTGATCGCCAACGACAGCGTGTGCAGGAGGATGATGGGGATCGCGCACGCTGCAATCTCGAGGATCACCGTGCGTGACCACTGTGGCAGGTACTGCTCGATGCCCTCCGCGATGAGCAGCAGCCCGACCGAGATAGCAGCAGCAACGATGACGCTAGCAACGGGCGTCCCGAGATTGCCGCCCTTCATGTTGAGCGTGGCTGTCGCGCCGGACCAACCCACCCACCAGGCAGGTAACAGCAGAACGACACCGGTCAGGGCAGGCCGGGTGATGCTGTCCCGAGCTGCACGAACTGATCGCCCAATCGCGAGGAAGATGACGGCAGCGATCGCGGTACCTGCCGATTCGGGGATCATCGCGACGGCGTGCGGGGCACCGATGCACCAGATGACACCAATGCCGCCGACGAACCAGGGCAGCGCCGGATGCAGTCGTTCGCTGAAGCGCATGTAGATGGCGGCGAAGAACAGTGCGGTGACGAACCAGAACGCCGAGTATGGGCGGCTGATCGAGTTGCCGCCGAGGGGGAGTTGCGTCAGAAGGTGCGTGTCGAACGGCTCACCCCGTGCCGCGCGGACCGTGTACCAGACGACGGTGACGATGATCAGCCACGACAGGTATGGCACAAGGAGTGTGCGTGCCCGTCGCCGGATCTCGAAGCCTGTCGTGCGGTCGCTCTTCCACAGGTACCCGGTAAGCAGGAAGAACACGGGAACATGCCATGTGTACAACCCTGCTTGCGCAAAGTGCCGCTGGTCCCAGACATGTCCGGCGACGATTGCGACGACACCGATCACGCGCACAAGGTCGACCGCGACTGATCGTTGGCTGGCTACCACGCGCCAGTTTCGGAGTAGAGCTCGGCGTGCTTGAACGAGCAGTACCGGCTGTTGAGTTCCTGGTGGCCTTCGCCGCGGGGGACATCAGCACCGCACCAGCCGCACCGCCGCTTCACGAAGATGCGGTCAACGGTGTCGAGAAAACGGTCGGACCGCCACCACGGGGTGTGCTCGTCGGCGTGCTCGGTCACGTGACTTCCTCTCAAGACCAGCCGAGTCTAGATCATTTGCGGATCACCCGATGCGTCACCTGCGTCCGTTCCACCCACACGTGATGTGTCCGCCCGAGGTACTGCAGCTGCACGTATACGGCGAGCGGTGAGGCTTTGAACGCGAACCCGACGCACCGCTCAACGCCGCGACCCTCAACGTTGATACGCACCCATACAGTCGGGTGCGGGTCGAGCTCCACCGCTTCCGGGTCAGGTGCCATCTCCACGATCCGCGGCATCCGTGGGTCAGGGTGATACGGCGGCTCGTACGGCATGGGATGAGTGTCGGTGGCGCGTCTGACACTGGACGCATGGACATGGGAACCAACTTCGGAACCACCCAAGTTCCCAAGCTCACTTCCGAAGCACGCAACCTACTCGAGTTCGAGTCAGCCCAGCCCCGCAACGACCGCCGCAAGGAAGCAGCGATCCGTGACACGTTCGGGTACTCGTGGGTCAGGTACCAGCAGAAACTGCACGCACTCGTCACCACTCAAGCTGCTGTCGCCGCGTATCCGATGGTGTGCGCGCGGGTGCAGAGGATCAGCGGGCGGAATGGGCTGCGTCAGTCGGTCGCTTCCTAGGCCGCACCTCCCCACACTTCCGGCACTTCTCATCACCAGTGTCTGCCCCCAGGTAGCGGTCCTTCACCCAAGCGTGTTCGCACGTTGTTGCTGTCATGCCTACCTACTACACCGCGACACGCCAAACAGGCCAAGCCCTACTCGCGGTCCAGCAGTAGCCGGTACCGCCGTGCCGCTTCTTCCACTGCACCATCCGCAGTGTTGAACAAGGGCTGATCGTCTGGCGCGTTGTCATCCAGCACCACCCAGTACGGAAAACCTGTGATGTGGCGCTCGATGCGGATCGGGCCGACGTGCGACCGCAGCACGTTACGGAGCTCGTCGGTGACGCTCCGGCCTTGAGCAAGCAGTGCAGCCCTCGCGGTCAGCCACTCATCGTCAGGGGCGCGGAAGGTGCGGTGCGGGGTCTTCGGGGAGTCAGGCATCAGCTGGCTTGATGGCACTCAGGTGCACCCAACCCCGAGTGCCTTCGATTTTCGCAATCTGCAAGTCGGTGTCGATGGCGACGACCTTGCCGCAGAGCGGTTCGTCAAGTGAATTGGTTCGGTTCCATGTTGCTTCGATGCCGACCGCGATATCTGTCATGGCCCCATAGTACGCTGGTGTACATACACTGCGCAACGGCTACGCTCAACCCGCGTCCGCACTCACCCCCAACCGGGGAAGTCTTCAACCGGACGCACGAACGCCCCCACCTGAGTAGGTGGGGGCGTTTGGCTTGCTGCGCGGATCGGACAACGACGAAGGCCCCAAGCTGATACCCGGGGCCTTCGTTTCTTGCTGTCTCAACCGTTCGGATACTGTTGGGGATACTCCAACTGCTCCGATCGGTGCGCTCGAAGGGACTCGAACCCCCAACCTTCTGATCCGTAGTCAGATGCTCTATCCATTGAGCTACGAGCGCGTGGCGTTTGCGGCCGTGGAAGACTCTACAACAGGTGCGGGCCACGCGCCAATCGAGGGCCTCCGAGCCGACCGCACGGCGTGTCGCGCCGCGGCCGACGCGCTAGGCCTCTTCGTCGAACACCTCGCCGAGGAACGTCTGCAACGCCTGCCACGATCGCCGGTCCGCCGTCGCCTGGTACTGGGCGCCGTGGTCCGGAGCATCGGTGCCCGGGACGGCGAACGCGTGCATCGCGCCCGAGTAGGTGACGACCTGCCAGTCGACCTCCGGGGCAGCGCGCATCTCGTCCTGCCACTCGTGGACCTTCTCGTCCGGCACCATCGGGTCGGAACCGCCGGTGAGCACGAGGAGCTTCGCCCGGATCTGGTGCGCGTCGGACGGGTCGTGGGCGATCAGGCCGCCGTGGAACGACACCGCACCGACGAGGTCCGCCCCGGTGCGGGCGAGTTCGAGCGCCGTGGAGCCGCCGAAGCAGTACCCCATGACGACGATGCGGGTGTGGTCGACGTCCGGGTCGCGGCGGAGCTGCTCGAACCCGGCGAGCGCGCGGGCGCGGAGCAGCGGGAGGTCCTGGTAGAACGAGCCCGCGACCTGACCGGCGGTGTCGTCACCGGGGCGGACGCCCGCGCCGTAGATGTCGGCACCGAACGCGACGTACCCGAGGCGCGCGAGCATCGTCACGCGGGCGTGCACGTGCTCGTTGACGCCGTGCCAGTCGTGGACGACCAGCACGGCGGGACGCGGCCCGGCGATGGCGTGGTCCTTCGCGACTACGCCCTCGAGGGTCGTGCCCTCGTGGTCGTAGCGCACGGTCTCGACGCGCACGTCGGCGCCGGCGGGATCGGGGACGGTCTGCAGGATGTCGTCGGTGGTGGTCACGATCCGACGCTACGCCCGGGACCCGCGCGCTGCCGGGCGCTGGCCGACGAGCGGCGTCCGGTG
>NZ_LDQC01000034.1 GCF_001475545.1 Curtobacterium luteum
GCCGCCACGTGCCTCCCGTCGGTCCACTGGTCGCGCCGGCCGGGCGCGCACCCGCGCCGAACGCGGAAGACCCCGCCACCGAGCGGTGACGGGGTCTCGAGGACAGCGTGCTTACAGTGCCGCGCACTCCGCGCACACGGGGCCGAGCTTCGACTCGTGGTCGAGCTGCGAGCGGTGCTTCACGAGGAAGCACTCGACGCAGGTGAACTCGTCGACCTGGGGCGGGAGGACGACGACGTCGAGGTCGACGTCGGAGAGGTCCTGACCGGCGAGCTCGAACGAGCCCGGGTTGTCGGAATCATCGTCGACGACGCCCGACATCTTGTCGGGGACGCGCTCCTTCAGAGCCTCGATCGACTCCGAGTCAGAGGAGTCGTCGGTCTTCCGGGGGGCGTCGTAATCGGTGGCCATGCCCATCCATTTCTCGTATCGAGAGGTCGTCGCCGGTGATCGGCGGCGACAGTTTGCACCACGACCCGCCGGAGTGCAAACCGAGCGTCCCGGCGGTTCGTTCGGCCCGTGCAACCCGTCACCGGGCCCTGCCATTCCCGGGCCGTCGGGACCGGCTCCCCGCACTCCGCGGCACGCCCGTGCGCCTCCCCGTGATCCGGGTCCGCGCGCTGCATACTCACGGGGTACGACGCACGACCGTACGCACGCATCGGAAGGCGGAACCATGCAGGACCTGAGAGTCATCGGAGTGGAGTCGGGCGCACTCCTGCTCGCGACGGACGGCGGCACGGAGTACCGGTTGCCCGTCACCTCGTCCCTCCCGGCCCAGGTCCGGCAGGCGAACCCCGAGGGCGGACCGCAGAAGCGGGTGTCACCGAAGGACGTCCAGGCACGCATCCGTGGTGGCGCCGACGCAACCGACGTGGCCGCCGCGCTGGACGTGGACGTCGACTACGTCCGCCGCTTCGAGGGCCCGGTGCTCGCCGAGCGTGCCTTCATCCTCGACGCCGCCCGCCGCGTCTCCGTGACCCCGGTCGACGACGAGGCTCCCGACACCTTCGGCGAGGCCATCACCGCCAAGCTCGAGGCGGGCGAGGCCACGGACGTGCGGTGGGCGTCGTGGAAGCACGTCGACACCGGCTGGCAGGTCCGCGTTCGGTACGTCGTCGACGAGGTCGAGCACGACGCCCAGTGGCTCTTCGACCCGAAGACCTCGACGCTCGTGCCCGACAACGGCGACGCACACCGGCTCTCACACACCGACGACGAGGGCATCGCGCCCCGCCTCCGCGCGGTCGAGTTCGAGCACGAGGACGCCGACGGCACCCGCTTCGACTCCGGCGCCTTCCGCGTCGATGCCGCCGACGAGGAGCACACGAACCCCGAGGTCGCCGAGCGTGCCCCGCTCCGCGCCCCGCTCCCCCGCATCGGTGCGGCCACCCCGGAGGAGCGCGCTCCCGGCAACGAGACCGCCGACCTGCTCGAGGCCCTCCGCCGCCGCCGCGGTGAGCGCGAGGCCGCGTCGTTCACCGAGCACCAGGAGGAGCCCCGCCGGAGCTCGATCAGCGTCGTCGACGTACCGCTGCAGGGCTTCGAGGACTCGTCGGACACCGCTCCGCAGCCCGATGCGCGACCGTCGTCGGCTCCGGAACCCGAGGCGCGCGACCGCAAGAAGCGCAGCCGTCGCTCCATGCCGAGCTGGGACGAGATCGTCTTCGGCACGCGCCCGGAGGACCCCGCCTGATCCCCGCCCTGGAGGCACCCGGCCGGCCCCGTCACGCACCGCGCGTGACGGGGCCGGCCGCGTCCAGGGCGTCGGCGGCCGGCCACACCCGGTCGCGTCGTCAGCCGGCGAAGGCGCCGGCGAGGCGGAGCGGGACGAAGGTCTCCTCGTCGGTCATCGCGCCGTGCTGGCCGAGCATGCGCTTCGGGACCTCCCCGGGGCGGAGCGCCCGGTCGTCGTTGAACGCCCACGAGCCGCGGGCCACGAGCACGACGTCGCCGATGCGCTCGACGACCTCGGGTGCCACGGCGCCGAACCACCCGGCCTCGATCGCCTCGGCACGGGTCGCGACGTACGCCTTCTTGCCGTAGCGCGCCCGGAAGCGGCCGACGAGGTCCCGCACGTCGGCACCCGGCGCGACGGCGAGCTGCCGGCAGCGCGGATCGCCGGCGACCCCGACGACGTCCGCCAGCAGCGCCGGGTCCATCGGCAGGTTCGCGTGCTCCGGGACGTCGAGCACGCCGTGGTCGGCCGTCACGACGACGCCCACGTCGGGGCGCAGTGCTCGGTCGAAGCGGGCGAGCTCGCCGTCGAGCAGCTCGAGCGCAGCGGTCCACCGGTCGGACTGCCACCCGTGCTTGTGGCCGATCGAGTCGAGCTCGGGGACGTAGAGGTACACGAGGGAGCGGCCCGTGGCGGTCTCGGCGAGTGCGGCGTCGACGCGCTGGGGGATCGAGTCGGCAGGGACGTACCGGGCGCCGCCGAGGACGGTCGCGGTCATCCCCGACGACCGGTAGCGCCCGGGGCCGACGACGACCGGATCGACACCGAGCGAGGCGGCCTCGGTGAAGAGCGTCGGGCCGAGCAGCCAGTCCGCCGGCACGTCGTCGTCCCACCCGCTGAGCAGGTTCATCACGCGCCCGGTGTCCGGGTTCCACCCGCTGTAGCCGACGACCCCGTGCGACCCCGGGGGCCGACCCGTCGTGAGGGTGCTCAGCGCCGCGGCCGTCGTCGTGGGGAACCCGCTCCGCAGCTTCTTCGCGGAGCCGCTCGCGGGCGGTGCCACCAGCCACCGCGCGTGCCCGGCGCGCGCCGACAGCGCGGCGGAGCCGAGTCCGTCGACCAGCACGACGACCGCCGAGCGGGCGGGGCGGAGGGCGATCCGTGCCTCCAGGCCGTGTGATCGCAACCACGCGTGATCCGCAGCTCCGAGTGCCACGAGGCAACTCGGGAAGACGTCGGCGAGGTTCGCGGCGGCGTCGGGGGCCGTCGGTACGCTGGTTCCCATCTCCCCCAGTCTCGCAGAAGGGTGCCATGGCACGCACGGAAGCAGTCGGCCTGCCCGACGGTGAACGCATCGAGGACGTCGACGTCTCCGAGGAGATGCAGGGCTCCTTCCTCGAGTACGCGTACTCCGTCATCTACTCCCGGGCACTCCCCGACGCACGCGACGGCCTCAAGCCCGTGCAGCGCCGCATCCTCTACCAGATGTCCGAGATGGGCCTCCGACCGGACCGCGGGCACGTCAAGAGCGCCCGCGTCACCGGCGAGGTGATGGGCAAGCTGCACCCGCACGGTGACAGCGCGATCTACGACGCGCTCGTGCGCATGGCGCAGCCGTTCACGATGCGTGTGCCGCTCGTCGACGGGCACGGCAACTTCGGCTCCCTCGACGACGGTCCCGCCGCGGCCCGCTACACCGAGGCCCGGCTCGCCGAACCCTCGATGGCGATGACCGAGGGTCTGGGCGAGGACGTCGTCGACTTCGTCCCGAACTACGACAACCAGATCATGCAGCCCGGGGTGCTCCCGGCGGCGTTCCCGAACCTCCTCGTCAACGGCGCCTCGGGCATCGCGGTCGGCATGGCGACGAACATGGCGCCGCACAACCTGGGCGAGGTCGTCGAGGCCGCGAAGCACCTGCTCATGAACCCGCAGGCCACCCTCGAAGAGCTCATGGAGTTCGTCCCGGGTCCGGACCTGCCCGGCGGCGGCACGATCGTCGGGCTCTCCGGCGTCCGCGACGCCTACGCCACCGGCCGGGGCTCGTTCCGCACCCGGGCGAAGGTGAGCGTCGAGAACCTCACGCCGCGCAAGGTCGGGTTGATCGTCACCGAACTCCCCTACCTCGTCGGCCCGGAGCGCGTGATCGAGAAGATCAAGGACGGCGTCCAGTCGAAGAAGCTCGTCGGCATCTCGGACGTCAAGGACCTCACCGACCGCAATCACGGACTCCGGCTCGTGATCGAGATCAAGTCCGGCTTCAACCCGACCGCGGTGCTCGAGCAGCTGTACAAGCACACCCCGCTCGAAGACGGCTTCGGCATCAACAACGTGGCGCTCGTCGACGGCTCCCCGCGGACACTCGGTCTGCGGGACCTGCTCGATGTCTACGTGCGGCACCGTCTCTCCGTGGTCACGCGGCGGTCCGAGTACCGGCTCGCCCGGCGTCGAGAGCGGCTGCACCTCGTCGAGGGCCTCCTCATCGCGATCCTCGACATCGACGAGGTCATCGAGGTCATCCGGTCCTCGGACGACTCCGAAGCTGCGCGCTCCCGGCTGCAGACCGTGTTCGACCTGTCCGAGGTGCAGGCCGAGTACATCCTCGAGCTCCGGCTCCGCCGACTCACCAAGTTCTCCCGCCTCGAGCTGGAGGGCGAGCGCGACCAGCTCCTCGCCGACATCGCGGCGCTCGAGGAACTCCTCGCATCCGACGAACGGCTGCGGGCGCAGGTGTCGCTCGAGCTCACCGAGGTGTCCGACCGGTTCGCGACCCCGCGCCGTACGCTCCTGACCGAGGCCGACGCCCCGGTCCGAGGTGGCCGCAAGGCCGCGGTCGACCCGGAGTCGTTGCAGATCGCGGATTCGCCGTGCCGGGTGATCCTCTCCACCACCGGTCGGCTCGTCCGGGTCGACATCCCGGACACCGACCTCGGGATCGTGCGGGTCCCGAAGCGCTCGAAGCACGACGCCGTCCGGTCCTCGGTCGTCTCCACGGTCCGGGGACAGCTCGGTGCGCTGACGTCGACCGGCCGCGTGGTGCGGTTCTCCCCGGTAGACGTCCCGGCCGTGCCGCCGGCGTCCGTGCGGCTCGACGCCGGGGTGCGGGTGTCGGAGTACCTCGGCGTGCCGAAGACCGAGACCGTCGTCGCCCTCATCGCCCTGAACGCCGACGAGTCGGTCGCGATCGGCACGGCGCAGGGCGTGGTGAAACGGGTCGTTGCCGGTGCGTGGCCGGACAAGCCCGAGGTCGTCGCGATCGGCCTCAAGCCGGGCGACTCGGTCGTCGGCGCGACCCAGGCACCCGAGGACGACGATCTCGTGTTCATCACCTCGAACGCCCAGCTCCTGCGGTTCCCCGCCTCCGGCGTCCGGCCGCAGGGGCTTCCAGCCGGTGGCGTCGCCGGGGTCGCGCTGGCTGCCGGCGCATCGGTCATCTGGTTCGGCTCGGTGCCGCGCTCGGACGACGCCGTCGTCGCCACGGTGTCGACGTCGTCGTCGGCGCTGCCGGGCACCGACAACGGACGGGCCAAGGTGTCGGCGCTGTCCGAGTTCCCGGCGAAGGGCCGTGCGACCCAGGGCGTCCGGGCGCACGCGTTCCTCAAGGGCGAGGACGGCCTGACCGTGGCGTGGGCGGGCATCGCGCCGCCGCACGCGGTGGGGACGGACGGCGCAGCACGGACCCTGCCGGACTGGCTGTCGAAGCGCGACGGCTCGGGCAGTCCGCTCGACGCCGTCATCGGCACGATCGGCGGGAGTGCAGCCGCTCTCGACGGGACCGCGGGCGAGGCGTAGGCGCGCGGGGCCTGCCGCCGCGCGGCGGTGCCGTCCCGCGGCGGTGCCGTCCCGCGGCGGTGCCGCGCGGCGGTGTCGCGCGGCGTCGGTCGCCCGCGGGGCCGCCCCGCGCCGCCAACGCACCGAGACTCGGCCCGGCGGACAGTTTCGCGCTGTGCAACCCACGAAACTGTCCGCTGGGCCGAGTCTCGCGCTCGGCGACGAGTCCCGTGCCCGGACTCGAGACGTGACGGTCACCACAGGCCTCGCGTCCAGCGCCGGACGGACGCGGCGACCCGAGACTCGGCCCGGCGGACACGTTCGCGCTCTGCAACCCACGAAACTGTCCGCTGGGCCGAGTCTCGCGCTCGGCGACGAGTCCCGTGCCCGGACTCGAGACGTGACGGTCACCACAGGCCTCGCGTCCAGCTCCGGACGCGGCGACCCGAGACTCGGCCCCGCGGACACGTTCGCGCTGTGCGACCCGCGAAACTGTCCGCGGGGCCGAGTCTCGGGTTCAACGAAGCCCACGGCGGGCAGCCCGCCGCGGCTCGCCGCCCTCTCGGTCCTCGGAGTCCGTGGAGTCCGTGGAGTCCGCGCAGTCCGTGGAGTCCGTGGAGTCCGCGCGCCGGACTACGCGTCGATGCGGTCGCGGTCGAGCCCCTCGCCCGCGAGGATGAACTCCTTGCGCGGCGCGACGTCGTTCCCCATCAGCAGCTCGAACACCTTCGCCGCGTTCTCGGCGTCGGGCACGTTCACCCGCCGGAGCGTCCGGTGGGTGCGGTCCATCGTCGTCTCGGCGAGCTGGTCGGCGTCCATCTCCCCCAGCCCCTTGTACCGCTGGATCGGCTCCTGGTACTTCTTGCCCTGCTTCTCGAGCTTCTTCAGCACTGCCTGCAGCTCGGCCTCGGAGTACGTGTACAGCGTGTCGTTCGGCTTGCCGCGGTTCACCACGACGACCCGGTGCAGCGGCGGCACCGCGGCGAAGACCCGTCCTTGCTCGATCATCGGGCGCATGTACCGGAAGAACAGCGTGAGCAGGAGCGTCCGGATGTGGGCGCCGTCGACGTCAGCGTCGGACATGATGATGATCTTGCCGTAGCGCGCTTGGTCGATCTCGAACGTGCGGCCGGAGCCGGCGCCGATGACCTGGATGATCGAGGCGCACTCGGCGTTCGACAGCATGTCCGAGACCGAGGCCTTCTGGACGTTGAGGATCTTGCCCCGGATCGGCAGCAGCGCCTGGTACTCACTGTTCCGCGCGAGCTTCGCGGTACCGAGCGCCGAGTCACCCTCGACGATGAAGAGCTCGGTGCCCTCGGCATCCTGCTTGCGGCAGTCGGCGAGCTTCGTCGGCAGCGAGGAGTTCTCGAGCGCGTTCTTCCGCCGCTGGGTCTCCTTGTGCGCGCGGGCCGAGATGCGGGTCTTCATCTCCGCGACGACCTTCTCGAGCAGCGTCGCGGCCTGGGCCTTCTCGGTGCGCTGCGTCGAGGTCAGGATCTCGGTGAGGCGCTTCGACACGACCTGGTCGACGATCTTCCGGACTGCGGGCGTGCCCAGGACCTCCTTCGTCTGGCCTTCGAACTGCGGCTCGGGCAGCCGGACGGTGAGCACGGCGGTCAGCCCGGCGAGGACGTCGTCCTTCTCGAGCTTGTCCTGCCCGACCTTGAGCTTGCGGGCGTTCGCCTCGACCTGGGCGCGGACGGCCTTCACGACGCCGGACTCGAACCCGGCCTGGTGCGTCCCGCCCTTCGGCGTCGCGATGATGTTCACGAAGCTGCGGAACACGGTCTCGTACCCGCTGCCCCAGCGCAGCGCGAGGTCGACCTCGCACTCGCGCGAGACCGACGTCGACACCATGTGGCCCTTGTCGTCGAGCATCGGCACCGTCTCGGTGAAGGTGCCGGTGCCCTGGATGCGCCAGACATCGGTCACGGCGGAGTCGAGGGCGAGGTGCTCCACGAACTCGCTGATCCCGCCCTCGTACCGGAAGCGCTCGACGACGGGGCCGCTCTCGACCGGAGCACCAGTGGCGGCGGCACGCGAGGCCGCGGCCTCGATCGACGACGGCCGTGCGTCGGTGATCGTGAGCCCCAGCCCCGGCACCAGGAACGCGGTCTGGCGCGCACGGTTGACGAGGTCCTGCGTGCTGAACCGTGCGTCGGGCGTGAAGATCTGCCGGTCCGCCCAGTAGCGGATACGCGACCCGGTGACGCCCTTCTTGACCTTGCCGACGACCCGGAGCTCGCTGCCGGAGGTGAACGGCGTGAAGGGCGCGTCGGGACCGTCGCCGGCGAACGTCCCTGGCTCGCCGCGGTGGAACGACATCGCGTAGGTCTTGCCACCCCGGTCGACCTCGACGTCGAGCCGCTCCGACAGCGCGTTCACGACCGACGCCCCGACTCCGTGCAGCCCACCGGACGCCGCGTATGAGCCCGAACCGAACTTGCCGCCTGCGTGCAGCTTCGTGAACACGACCTCGACCCCGGTCAGGCCGGTCTTCGGTTCGACGTCGACCGGGATGCCGCGCGCCGTGTCACGGACCTCGACCGATCCGTCCGGGTGCAGCACCACCCCGATCTCGTCACCGTGCCCGGCGAGGGCTTCGTCGACGGAGTTGTCGATGATCTCCCACAGGCAGTGCATGAGCCCCCGGGAATCCGTCGAGCCGATGTACATGCCCGGACGCTTGCGGACCGCCTCGAGCCCCTCGAGGACGGAGAGATGGCGCGCAGAGTAGTCGGAGCTCACCTTCCGATGGTACTGAGCACCACTGACTCCCAGCGCCCTGACACTCGGTCTGGGGGCCTCGGGTCCGCGCTGAGCGAAACGTGCCCCGAAGATGCCGTACATCCAGGCAGCACGTGTTGAAATGGTCACCAACCGGCACCCGTTGGGGTGGCAACACCGGCACCCGACCTGCGATCCGTGAGGAGCACAGCAATGACCCAGACCGTGCAGGACCTCTCCATCGACGAATTCGGCAGCAACCAGCTCACCGCTGCTGACCGCTGCGACAGCTGCGGAGCGCAGGCCTACATCCGAGCGACCATGGCGAGCGGCGAACTCCTCTTCTGCGCGCACCACGGCGCGGAGTTCAAGGACAAGCTCGCGGCGACCGCCATCGAGTGGCACGACGAGAGCAGCCGACTCTACGAGTCGAAGTAGCGTCCCGACAGGCGTCGGACGCAACGGACGGGAGGCGCGGTGCCAGCTGGCACCGCGCCTCCCGTCTGTTCGTGCTCACGTCGACGACGTCAGGCGATCCGCTTGAACGCCTTGTCGACGTAGCGGTCGATGGTCGCGCGCGCTTCGCGTGCGTACCGGTCGATCGTGGCGGTCCGCTGCGCGTCCGGCGCGTACTCGCGACCGAGCCTGGCGGTCGCGGCGGCGAGGACGCCGTCGGTGAGCTGCGGGTTGAGGGGCAGGATCGGCCCCTGGGTGTGCGTCCCGAAGGAGGTGCCGGCGATCGCACCCTCGACGGGGCTGCCCGCCTGGTTGCCACCCCCGGAGACGACGTCCGCGAAGGGCGTCACGCCGTCACCGAGCTCGATGCGGGTCGCGTGGTCCTCGAAGCCCGCGATGCGGGTCGAGGCGCTGCCGAGCAACGGGTACCGGGTCTCGAGCACGAAGTAGTTCACCCGCCGCTCGGCACCGCGGACGGCCCGGGCGTCGAAGACCCCGAAGCCGGTGACGTCGGCGCCGTCGGAGGACACGACGGCGTTGGTGGCGAGGTCGAAGCCGCCGCCGACCGCGACGACCGGGACCCCATCGGCAGCGAACTCGCGCAACGGTGCACCGACCCGGGTGACGTCGGCTCCGAGCGACCGCATGGCGCTGAGCGGACCGTTGCCGATGACGACGACGTCCGCCGTGGTCGGCAGCGCGTCGCCGGGGGCGTACTCGACGACATCGGTGGCGATGTCCGCGGCCTCGGCACGGCGCACGAGGGCTGCGACGTTGCCGCGGTCCCCCGAGACGCCCATCTGCCGCGGGTACACGTGCAGGATGGTCAACCGGTCGGCGGTCATGCCGTCTTCTCCATGTCCGGGTGTCCGAGGGCCTTGCGGGCGATCATCATGATCTCGTAGTTGACGATGAAGTTCTTCGTCCCGCTCGTCGTCGCGCCGAGCTGCTCCATGTGCCGGATCGCGGCCTCGACGTCGGGCTCGACCTTGCCGATGCGGACACCGGCGTGCTCGAGGGCGATGGCGATCTGCCAGGCCTTGTCGCCGGAGACGACGTCCACGTGGTCGAGCTTCGAGAAGTCGATGTCGTAGATCCAGGAGATGTCCGGTGTGCCCTCGTCGATCGCCATGAGGACCTGCTCGGGGCGGTCCGGGAGGGCATCGAGGTTCAGCTGGAGGCTCGCGGCGTTCTTGAACATCGTGAACTCGGCCGACTCGCCGGCGATCGGGAGGCGCTCGCCCCGGCCGTACGCCGGCTTCATCGTGCCGAAGGCCCTCGTGACTGCGTCCGCGCGGAACTGGTCGCCCAGTGCCGCGCTCGCGGTGGCGGTGGCTGCCGCGGCGTCGACCGCGTAGTGCAGGCCGCGGGCCGGCAGCCGGACGGGGATGTCGGTGCCGGCGAACCGGATGGTCGCGCCGTCGCCGGTGTTGACGACGACCTCGGCGTCGGCCGCGTTCGGCTCCCCCGCCTGGCGGTCGAAGTCGTCGGCGTTCTGCAGCCCGTTCGGCGCCGCCGCCACGACCTCGGCACTCGCGCCGAAGCGGAGCACCTGCTGTCCGGCCGTGCCGGCGTAGGCGTCGAGGAACTGGTCGTCGCGGTTCGTGATGACGTTCCGGGCCGAGAGGGCAGCGGTGTCGAGCATCATCGTCGCGACCCGCTCGGTCTCGAAGAACCGGTAGAGCTGGTCGACCTGGACGTTGAGCATCGTCACCGTGGACGGCGACAGGATGCCGGCGAGCTCGACCGCGAAGGCCTCGTCGACCTCGAGGATGCCGATGTCGGCCTTGAGCTTGCCGGTCAGCGACACCTCGGAGAGGAGCGCCGACGCGATGCCCTGCGGCAGGTTCGCACCGGACGGGTTCGTGAAGACCCGGAGGCCGTGCGCACGCACGATGTCGGAGATCATGTGCGTCGTCGTGGACTTGCCGTTCGAGCCGAGCACGAAGACGACGCCGTTCGGGAACTGCTTCGTCACGTGCTGCAGGAAGTCCGGCACGAGCTTGAGGACGATGTAGCCGGGGTAGGCGGACCCCCCGCCCCGCGCACGAGCGAGGGCGCGGAGGATCCGCCCGACCAGGATCGGGATGAGGAAGCGCATCGGCCTACTCGAGGTAGTCGCGCAGCGACTGCGACCGCGACGGGTGGCGGAGCTTCGCCATCGTCTTCGACTCGATCTGGCGGATGCGCTCGCGCGTCACGCCGAACGTGTCACCGATCTGGTCGAGGGTCTTCGGCTGACCGTCACCGAGGCCGAAGCGCATGCGGATGACGCCCGCCTCGCGCTCGGACAGCGAGTCGAGCAGGCTCTCGAGCTGCTTCTGCAACATCGTGAAGCCCACCGCGTCGGCCGGCACGACGGCCTCGGTGTCCTCGATGAGGTCGCCGAACTCCGAGTCGCCGTCCTCACCCAGGGGTGTGTGGAGCGAGATCGGCTCGCGGCCGTACTTCTGGACCTCGACGACCTTCTCCGGGGTCATGTCGAGCTCGCGGGCGAGTTCTTCCGGCGTGGGCTCACGACCGAGGTCCTGGAGCATCTGCCGCTGGACACGCGCGAGCTTGTTGATGACCTCGACCATGTGCACCGGGATGCGGATGGTGCGGGCCTGGTCGGCCATGGCACGGGTGATCGCCTGGCGGATCCACCACGTGGCGTAGGTCGAGAACTTGAAGCCCTTCGTGTAGTCGAACTTCTCGACGGCACGGATGAGGCCGAGGTTGCCCTCTTGGATGAGGTCCAGGAACTGCATGCCGCGGCCCGTGTAGCGCTTCGCGAGCGAGACGACGAGGCGGAGGTTCGCGCCGAGCAGGTGCGACTTCGCGCGCTGGCCGTCGCGGGCGACCCAGCGGAGCTCGCGCTCCTCGGGCTTCGAGAGGCCGGTCGAGTGCTGCAGCTTGTCCTCGGCGAACAGGCCGGCCTCGATGCGCATCGCGAGCTCGACCTCTTGTTCGGCGTTGAGGAGCGCGACCTTGCCGATCTGCTTCAGGTAGTCCTTGACGGGGTCTGCGGTGGCACCCGTGATGGTGGTCGAGTAGACCGGAGCCTCGTCGTCGTCGGACTGCGAGATGACGAGTGCGCCGGCGGCGACCGCGGCGGCCTCGGCCTTGGTGTCCTTCGGGGCCTCTTCGTCGGAGTCCGCGTCGTCCGTGGTGTCGTCCGCCGGCTCGTCGACGGGCTCCACGGGCTCGTCGTCGAGCTCGTCGTCGTCGGCCTTCGCCTTCTTGCCGCCCTTGGCGGTGGTCTTCTTCGGCGCGGCCTTCTTCGCCGGCGCCTTGGTGGCGCGCTTCTTCGGCGCAGCCGTGTCCTCGGCCTCGGCGGACGCAGCCGTCGTGCCCTCGGGGTCGGTGTCCTTCGTGGGATCGATCGTCGTGCTCCGGGCAGCCATGCGATCACCTCTCTCGTCGTGCCACGTTCGTGGGGTCGTGACCTCCCTTGCCGCCCAGGGCCGTCGCCGCAGTCCCCCGCGTCAGCCGGTCCTACCAATCCGGGCAGCACTAGGACCCATGTCAAGTCCCCGCGTTTCCGCGCACTCCGGGGAGCGGACGGTCACGAGGGGCCCGATGGGTCCGTAGTCATTATTGCACGCCGCGCTTCCGCGCACGTGCAACCAGTGCAACCCAGAGCGGGCCGACGCGTATTCCCTCCTGCTCGTGCAGGACCCGACGAGTCCGGCGCCGGGCATGGAGCAGCATCGCCACCCCGAAGCCCACGACGAGGTACTGCACGGTGAGGGCGATGCGGAAGTTCGTCCAGGCGAAGACGGTCTGCCCCGTGGCGCGGGACGCGGCGTCGAGGATGGTGCCGATGAGGAACATCATCACGAACGCCGCGAGGAAGCCGCCGACGTTCACGAGCCCGTTCGCCGAGCCGAGCGCACCGACCGGGTTGAACGACCGCGCGAAGTCGAACCCGATGAGGGATCCCGGTCCGCCGATGCCCATCGCGACGACGAGCAGCACGAGGAGCCAGGTCGGCGGCTGCCCGGGCCAGGTCAGCACCGCCGTCCACACCACCGCGAGGAGCGCCACGCAGCCCAGCACGAGGTTCGACCGGCGGAGCGGGTACCGGGCGCAGAGCACGCCGAGCAACGGCCCGGCGACGAAGCCCGTCACGACGATGACGGTGAGGAAGCCCGCGGCCTCGGTCGAGGTGTACCCGAGCCCTCGGAGCATCGGGACGCCCCACAGGAGCGAGAACACCGTGCCGGACGACTGCGTGACGTAGTGCGACCAGAAGCCGAGCTGCGTGCCCGGACGTCGGACCGCGTGCGCGAACGTCCGGAGCGCACCGCCCCACGAGTGCGGCAGCGGGATGGCACCCGTCCGGACCGGTACCGGGCCGTTGCGGACGAAGACGAACGCGAGCGCCAGGCCGACGGCACCGGCCGCGGCGGCCACCCCGTACGCCGTGCCCCAGCTCGTGGTGTGCAGCAGCAGCGCGAACGGGAACGCCGACAGCACCTGCCCGACCTGCCCGAGATTGCCGGTCCACTGCGAGATCTGGGGCAGGATCCGCCCGCTGAACCACATCGGCAGGAGCCGGATCACCGAGATGAAGGTCATCGCGTCACCGGCGCCGACGAGGACGCGACCGACCACCGCCGGCCCGATCGTCGGGGACACCGCGACGACCGCCTGCCCGACGACGAGGAGCGCCGCGCCGAGCAGCACGAGCCGTCGTGGCCCGAAGCGGTCGAGTGCGATGCCGACCGGGATCTGCAGTGCCGCGTACACGGCGATCTGCACGACCGCGAGCGTCGACAGCACGGCGGCGGACACCGCGAAGCGCTCCTGCGCGTCCACGCCGGAGACCCCGAGCGTGGACCGCTGCACCACCGCGAGGACGTAGGCCAGCACCGCGACGCCCCAGACGAGGAAGGCACGGCGTGAGTTCACCCGGTCAGGCTACCGGCGCCGCCGCGGCGCCACGGCCGTCCGGAGCGACCTGTGGAGAACGCGACCGGCGGGGCGGAGGCGCACCGGGCCTCCAGGCAGGAACCGGCCGGGAGGCCCGTCCAGCGCCGACCGGCGACCGCGCGTCCGCCGGCCGGTCACCGGCTCAGTCCGCGGTGCCGTCCGCCTGTCCGCGCCGGTCCGCCAGGAAGCGCTCGAGCTCCGCCGCGATCGCGTCGGCCGAGGGGACCTCGCCGTCGACGCCGGTGAGCGGCGAGCCGATCGGGTTGCCGGCCATGTACTCGTCGTGCCGTTCCTCGAGGACCGAGACGAGCCGCTGCAGTTCACCGTTCCCGCCGACCTGCTCGTCCACCCGCGCGAGGAACTCGCGGCCCTCCTCGCGGAGCGCGTCGGAGGGGAAGATGAGGCCGGTCGCGGCGGACACCCCGGCGAGGGCGGCCACCGCGGCGTCCGGGAACTCGGTGTCCGAGAGGTAGTGCGGGACGAGCAGCACCAGCCCGGTGACGTCGTGTCCGGACTGCGCGAGCCGGTGCTCGACGAGGTGCAGGACGTTCGCCGGGGCCTGGGTCTCCGGCTTCCAGACGCTCATCTGCTCGACGAGGTCGGCGCGCGTGCCGGACACGGTCATGCGGATCGGGCGGGTGTGCGGCACGGGCATCGGGATCGACTGGACCCAGGTCGTGTCGGCGACCTGCAGCCGCTCGGCGAGGTCGGTGACCGCGGCGACGAACGCGTTCCAGCGGAAGTCGGGCTCGTAGCCGGAGAGGAAGAGGAACGCCTGGCCGATCTCGTCGCGCACGAGGGACAACCGGAGCCGCGGGACCGCGACGGACTCGATGTGGTCGTGCTCGAACGTGATGACCGGCCGTCGAGCGCGCCAGTCGAGCAGGACGTCGGGGTCGAACTCCACGAGCGTCTCCGACTCGAGCGTCCCCTCGATCGCCGTCGTGACCTGCGCCACCGCGGCGCCCGCGTCGGCGAAGCCGGTCAGCGCTGCGACGAGGTGGAGGCCCGCCGGCACCTCGGGGGCGCCGTCGACGAACGAGTAGAGGTCCTCGGGGTGGTTCACCGTCCCCATGCTAGGCGGGCGTGCGCGCCGACCCGGGCGCGACGACCACGCCGACAGCGAACACTGCGCGGATAGGGTTGGGAGCATGGTCCGACCGATCCTCTCCACCGTCTCGTCCGCGCCCGCTGAAACGGAGGCCGACGTCCTCGTCGTCGGCGTCCGACCGGGGGTGGACGGCGGCCCTGCGACCGCCGTCGACGCCGACTTCCTCGGTGACCTCGACCTCGCCGCGATCGGTGTGACCGGCGTCAAGGACCAGCTCGTGCGCCTCCCGGGGGTCGGCGTCGCCGCGTCCTCCGTCGCCCTCGTCGGTCTCGGCTCGGGCACCGACGCCGCCGCCGTGCGGAGCGCGGCCGGCAGCGCCGTCCGCCAGCTCCCGCTCGTCGAGTCGATCGCGATCGCCCTGCCGACCGACTCCGCCGAGCTCGTCGAGGCGGCACTCGAGGGGGCTGCTCTCGGCTCCTACGCCTTCACGACCCACAAGGGCGCCGGCACCACCGGGCCCGTCCGCGGCGACCAGCGCATCGCGGTCGTCGCACCCGCCGGCGTCGAGGTCGACCCCGCGCGTGCGTCCGTCGTGGCGGAGGCCGCGGCGACCGTGCGCGACCTCGTGAACACCGCCGCCGGTGACCTCGGACCGTCCGACGTCGCGGACGTCGCGCAGGAGCTCGCCGCGGACCTGCCGCTCACCGTCGAGGTGCTCGACGAGCACGAGCTCGAGGCGCAGGGCTTCGGCGGCATCGCCGGGGTCGGCCGGGGCTCGGTCCGTCCCCCGCGGCTCGTCGTCGTCCGGTACGCCCCGGAGTCCGCGTCGAAGCACCTCGCACTCGTCGGCAAGGGCATCACGTTCGACTCGGGCGGCCTCTCGCTCAAGCCGGCCGCGTCGATGCTCGGCATGAAGACCGACATGACCGGCGCCGCCACGGTCCTCGCGGCCACGGTCGCCGCCGCGAAGCTCGGCCTCGACACGAAGGTCTCGGCATGGCTCTGCCTCGCCGAGAACATGCCGTCCGGCTCGGCGACCCGCCCCGGCGACGTCCTGATGCTCAAGAACGGCAAGACCGTCGAGGTCACGAACACCGACGCCGAGGGACGCCTCGTCCTGGGTGACGGCATGGCCGCCGCGTCGCTCGAGCACCCGGACGCCATCGTCGACGTCGCGACGCTCACCGGCGCACAGGTCGTGGCGCTCGGTGACCGGACCACCGGCCTGATGGGCAGCGACGACCTCGTGGCGCAGGTCAGGGCGATCGCGGACGCCGTCGCGGAGCCGATCTGGCCGATGCCGCTGCCCGAGGAACTCGACGCACGACTCGCCAGCGACGTGGCCGACATGGTCAACGCGACCGTCGGCAACCCCGCGGGCGGGATGCTCCTCGCGGGCAAGTTCCTCGAGCGCTTCGTGGGCGACGGCATCCCGTGGGCACACCTCGACATCGCGGGCCCCTCGGAGCACAAGGGCGGCGGGTACGGGTGGCTGGGCAAGGGCGCCACGGGCGTCATGGTCCGGACACTCATCGCGCTCGCAGAAGAGCTCCAGTCCAAGTAGTAGGTTTGAGTCCGGCGGGGCGGCCGCGTGCGCGCGCACCCCGCCGGACCCACACGGGACGGGACCGGAACCACACGGTCCGACCGTGGGACGCCGCTCGCCGCGGTGTCCACGGGGCCTGACCGGTCCCGAACACGCACGAGGGAGTTGCACCAGGTGACGGAACAGACTTACGACGTCGTGGTCCTCGGTGGCGGCAGCGGTGGCTACGCCGCAGCGCTCCGGGCCGCCGAGCTCGGGATGAGCGTCGCGCTCATCGAGGGAGACAAGCTCGGGGGGACGTGTCTGCACCGCGGGTGCATCCCGACGAAGGCGCTCCTGCACGCGGCGGAGATCGCCGACGGTGCACGCGACGCCGAGAAGTACGGTGTCGTCGCCGAGTTCGCCGGCGTCGAGGTGCCGAAGGTCATCGAGTACCAGCAGGGCGTCATCTCGTCGAAGTACAAGGGCCTCCAGGGGCTCATCAAGGCGCGGAAGATCACCGTCGTCGAGGGCTGGGGTCGCCTGACCTCCCCGAACACCGTGCAGGTCGGTGACCAGACCGTCACGGGCAAGAACGTCGTGCTCGCCACGGGCTCCTACTCGCGGTCGCTCCCCGGGCTGGAGATCGGCGGCCGGGTGATCACCTCCGAGACCGCCCTGAAGATGGACTACGTCCCGAACAAGGTCGTCATCCTCGGCGGCGGCGTCATCGGCGTCGAGTTCGCGAGCGTGTGGAAGTCCTTCGGTGCCGAGGTCACCATCGTGGAGGCTCTGCCCCACCTCGTCCCGGCCGAGGACGAGTCCATGTCGAAGCAGCTCGAGCGCGCGTTCCGCAAGCGTGGCATCGAGTTCTCGCTCGGGGTGCGCTTCCAGGGCGTCGAGCAGCACGAGAACGGCGTGGTCGTCACGCTCGAGGACGGCAAGACCTTCGAGGGCGACATCATGCTCGTCGCGGTCGGTCGCGGGCCGCTCACCCAGAACATGGGCTTCGAGGAGGTCGGCGTCACGATGGACCGCGGGTTCGTCACGACGAACGAGCGCCTCGCCACGAACGTCCCGAACGTGTACGCCGTCGGCGACATCGTCCCGGGCCTGCAGCTCGCGCACCGCGGCTTCCAGCAGGGCATCTTCGTGGCCGAGGAGATCGCCGGTCTGAACCCGGTCGTCATCTCGGACACGAACATCCCGAAGATCACGTACTCCGACCCCGAGGTCGCGTCCGTCGGGCTCTCGCAGGCGAAGGCCGAGGAGCAGTACGGCGCCGACAAGGTGGACTCCTACGAGTACAACCTCGCCGGCAACGGCAAGAGCCACATCATCGGCACGTCCGGCTCGGTCAAGGTCGTCCGCGTGGTCGACGGCCCGGTCGTCGGCGTCAGCATGATCGGTGCCCGCGTCGGCGAGCTCATCGGCGAGGCACAGCTCGCCGTCAACTGGGAGGCCTACCCGGAGGACATCGCTCCCCTGGTCCACGGACACCCCACGCAGAACGAAGCGCTGGGCGAGGCGTTCCTGCACCTCGCGGGCAAGCCGCTGCACGCCCTGTGACCACCATGACCACCACCACGAACCACCCCTGCGAAGAGGAGTCCACCCGATGAGCGAATCCGTCAACCTCC
Source organism: Curtobacterium luteum (assembly GCF_001475545.1). Taxonomy (GTDB): domain Bacteria; phylum Actinomycetota; class Actinomycetes; order Actinomycetales; family Microbacteriaceae; genus Curtobacterium; species Curtobacterium luteum_A. The sequence goes on from NZ_LDQC01000034.1 coordinate 17,769, forward strand.
CGGCGCTCGGCGAGAGCGTCACCGAGGGCACGGTGACCCGATGGCTGAAGAACGTCGGTGACCGGGTCGAGGTCGACGAGCCGCTGCTCGAGGTCTCGACCGACAAGGTCGACACCGAGATCCCGTCGCCCGTCGCGGGCGTCGTGGAGGAGATCCTCGTGCAGGAGGACGAGACCGTCGAGGTCGGCACCGCGCTGGTGAAGATCGGTGACGGGTCGGGTTCCTCCGACGGCGGCTCCGACGACGGCAGCGCCGACCAGGGCGCGTCCGACGAGGGCGCATCCGACCAGGCGTCCGACGAGGCCCAGGCCGACGCCACCGAGCCCGAGCCCGCCCCGAGCACGGAGCAGCAGGAGGAGCAGAAGGCTCCCGAGCCGCAGCAGGCCGACCCGGCCCCGGGTGGTCAGACGCAGCCCGCCGCCCCGCAGGCGCCGTCCGCTC